>JAGATO010000121.1 GCA_017621195.1 Bacillota bacterium
ATTACGGAAAGTGTTTTAAAATACCTGGAATCAACCAATTGTCCGATCGATACGACCACTGTGGAGGCATGTGAGGACATGCGCCGCGTTGTCGATAAGAAAGCGAAGGAAGAGGCTATGAAGGCGCAGGGGAAGGACGGAGAGCCGGTGAGTCTGCCACTGTCGGAGCGGGCAGAGGCCGACCTTGCATCGGGTCAGTGGATCTTCGGACGGGGAACGGCCGACATGAAGGGCGGACTGTCTGTCTTTCTGGAACAGACGCTTCTGGGAGCGGGGGATAAGGACCTGCTGTTTCTTGCCGTACCCGACGAGGAGACCTACTCCGCAGGGATGCGGGGCGCAGCCAACCTGCTGTTGGAACTGAAACAGCGCTTCGATCTGGAGTATCGCCTATTGCTAATGGGCGAATCCCACCTGCGGGACCAGAGGGGGTCCGTGTACTTCGACGGGACGATCGGAAAGATGACGGTGAACATCGTGGTGCGGGGCGTTCCCTCCCACGTGCGGTTCTACTACGGCGCAGCCAACGCCATTCTGCTGGCAGCCAGGATTGCTGCGGCCATCGACGGCAACGCCGCACTGACGGAGCGCTATCTGGGCGAGGTGACGCCGCCGCCCAGCGTGTCCTACTTCCGCGACACTAAGCCGCGCTACGACGTGACGCTGGCGGAGTCGGTGGATCTGTCACTGGTGCAGTTCCTGTACCGCAAATCGCCGGACAAGGCCATCGCGGACATCTGCGACATCGCGAAGCGGGTTGCCCAAGAGACCACCGAGTACGTGGAAGAGCAGTACCGGGCATGGAAGGGCGAATATCCGGCCAACGTGACGCCGCTGACACAGGCGACGGAGGTTCTGACCTACGGTCAGCTGCTGGAATGGGTGAAGGACCATGTGGGCAGTGGCTTTGATGACTGGTACGAGGGCGAAAAAGCGGCTGTAGCCCAGGCGCGCAGGGAGGGTACCTGCAGCATGAACGACGCTACGAACCGGCTGATTCACGCCTTATTGAATCGGTGGAAACCTGCTATGCCGGTGGTTGTCGTGGCGCTGGCGCCGCCCATGTATCCGGGCTTCAAGAACGAAGACATCCGCCCTGCGGACGATACGGTGATGACGCTGCGGGAGGACATCTGCCGGTTCTGTCGGGAAGAACTGGGGTATGACGCGTACTTTGAGCACTACTTCGGCGGCATTTCCGACATGAGCTATGCGGCCTGCATCTACGGCGCGGAGGAATCCAGGGCCGTAGAGGAAAACATGCCGCTGTGGGGAACGTGCTACGACATCGACTTTGACGCCATCCGGCAGCTGCAGATTCCGGTGTACAACATCGGGCCCTTTGGACGCGACATTCACACGGGGCTGGAGCGGGCAAACCGCCGGAGCCTGACGGAGGAAACGCCGCGGCTGATCCGGTTCGTGATCGATCACGTGAAATAAAATGGAGGAGCGGCGGGTGACGCC
>JAGATO010000122.1 GCA_017621195.1 Bacillota bacterium
GATACTCATGACTTCGCCGGTGGCCTTCATCTGGGTGGACAGCCGGTTGGAGGCGTCCGCGAATTTATCGAAGGGGAACCGGGCAACTTTGGCAACCACGTAGTCCAGCGTGGGCTCGAAGGACGCCGGGGTGTTGGCGATGCGGATCTCGTCCAGATGCAGACCCATGGCAACCTTGGCGGAAACCCGGGCGATGGGATAGCCGCTGGCCTTGGAGGCCAGAGCGGAGGACCGGGATACGCGGGGATTGACCTCGATCAGGAAGTAGGTGAAGGAATGGGGATCCAGAGCAAACTGAACGTTGCAGCCGCCTTTGATCTTCAGCGCGCGGATGATCTTTAAGGCGCTGGTCCGCAGCATCTGGTATTCCTTGTTGGTCAGAGTCTGGGCCGGAGCCACGACGATGCTGTCGCCGGTGTGGATTCCCACCGGGTCCACGTTTTCCATGGAGCAGATGGTGATGGCGGTATCGTTGGCATCGCGCATCACTTCGAATTCGATTTCCTTGTAGCCCTTGATGCTCTTTTCCACCATGACCTGATGAACGGGAGACAGCTTGAAGCCGTTCTTGGCGATCTCTCGCAGCTCCTCTTCATCGTCGGCAAAACCGCCGCCGGTACCGCCCAGAGTGAAGGCCGGACGCAGGACGACGGGATAGCCGATCTCCTCCGCGGCAGCCACTGCCTCTTCGATGCTGTGGGTGATGATGGAGGGCAGAACCGGTTCGCCCAGGTCTTCGCACAGCTGCTTGAACATCTCTCTGTCTTCCGCCTTTTCGATGCTGTAGAAGCTGGTTCCCAGAATCTCCACCTGGCACTCGTCCAGAATTCCCTTCTTTGCCAGCTGCATGGCCATGTTCAGGCCGGTCTGGCCGCCCAGACCGGGCAGGATGGCGTCGGGACGCTCGAAACGGATGATCTTGGCCACAAATTCCAGCGTCAGCGGCTCCATGTATACTTTATCGGCGATCTGGGTGTCGGTCATGATGGTGGCCGGATTGGAATTGACCAGAACGACTTCGTATCCTTCTTCTTTCAGCGCCAGGCACGCCTGAGTGCCGGCATAGTCAAACTCGGCAGCCTGTCCGATGACGATGGGACCGGAACCGATGACCAATACTTTCTTAATATCTGTACGCTTAGGCATATTGTTACCCCCTTCTACTGGATGTTGCTCAATAATTTGTCAAACAGGTAGGTGCTTTCCTGCGGGCCCGGTGTTCCATCGGGATGGAATTGTACGGAGAACACTTTGTCCTCTGCGCATTCCACGCCCTCGCAGGTGCCGTCCAGTACGTTCGTGAACGTGACGGTCAGGCCGGTTCCTTCCAGGCTGTCCGCATCCACGGTAAAGCCCTGGTTCTGGGCGATGATGCCCAGCCGCCCGGTGGCCAGTTCCTTGACGGGGTGATTTCCTCCTCTGTGGCCGAAGGGCAACTTCGACGTGGTGGCGCCGTAGGCCAGAGCGATAAGCTGATGGCCCAGACCGATGCCGAATACGGGAACCTTGCCCCGGATGGCCTTGACCAGTTCGATGACGGAGGTCACGTCCCTGGGATCTCCGGGACCGTTGGACAGGAACACGCCGTCCGGCTTCAGGGCCAGCAGTTCCTCGGCGGCGATGTCGTAGGGAACCACGGTCACGTTGCAGCCCATGGAATTCAGGGTGCGGATGAAGCTGAGCTTGATTCCGCAGTCCACCGCCACGATGTTGTATCTGGCGTTGGCGGTACGGGAATACCATCTCTTCTTACAGGAGACGGCGGCAACCTGGGCCTTGTCGTACTCGAAGGCTTCGATGGCCTTGATGGCCTCCTCCACAGGTGTGGCCGCATCGGTCAGCATGGCCGGCTGCGTTCCTTCGTCACGGATAATCTTTGCCAGCTTTCGGGTATCCAATTCACAGATTCCGGGAATGTCGTTTTCTTCCAGTTCCTCTCCCAGCGTCTTGGTATAGCGGAAGTTGGAGGGCGAATCGTTGTATTCGCGAACCACCAGCGCACCGATTCTGGGAACCTTGGACTCGAAGTCCTCGTCGGTAATCCCGTAGTTTCCGATCAGGGGGTAGGTCATTAAGACCATCTGGTTGTAGTTGGAGGGATCTGAGATGATCTCCTGATATCCAACCATGGACGTGTTGAAAACCAGCTCAAACACGCCGCTGACATGCGCGCCGAATCCTCTTCCGTAGAATTCGCGCCCGTCTTTCAATACTACTTTTCTGTCAAAATCCATAGTACCTCTCCATTTTTTTAACTAACTGCTAACTACATTTTCTTACCACTAACTTAAACTGCATAAAAAAACCGAGTTTCTGAAATGGTATCAAATCAAAAACCCGGTATAAAAATGACACTTCCAAAAGGGAATACGGCTCCCATATCTGCATGGATCATCATATCTGTGTTATTTCGAACTCTCTGCGTCATGGCTGCCTCCTTTTCAGTTATCTTATAAAGGATAGCACAACTGAAAAGCACTTTCAACCATTTTTTCGTCTCACCGTCAAAGATTTTTCGGCTCGGCTACGGGAGCTGGCTCAGGTGAGGCCAGATGACAAACCAGACGGGAGGAATCAAAAGCGCCGGCAGCATGTTCAACGTCTTGCAGTCCTTGACATTCAGGATGGACAGTCCGGAGCTGGCGATGAGAAAGCCTCCCACGATGGAGATCTCCGTCAGCAGATCCGCAGTGAGAAAATCCGCCAGAAAACCGGTGCACATGTAGATGCTTCCCTGCCAGAGAAACAATACGATCGCGGCAATGGCAATTCCCAATCCGTAGGTAGACGCCAAAAC
>JAGATO010000123.1 GCA_017621195.1 Bacillota bacterium
AGTCCCAAACTGCGGCGGATTTCACCGCGCAGAGCCACCATATCCTCATTCTGCCAGAAGAACCGCAGCTTTTCCTCCGCCACCGTACTTCCCTGAGGCTCGCCGCCCAGTACGAACAGCGCAAAGGTTTCCGCAATGTCCTCGTGGAAGTAATTTGCCCCGTAGCGGCTCACGTAAGCTGTGGGATCCCCGTCGTAATTTCCAACGATACCGGAATTTCCGCCCGCTGCCCAGAACCGGTCATAAAATGCCTTCCGGAACGAACCCGGAACGAATCCCTTCGGATCGTGGGTATCCGTTCCCACGGAAAGGTCCACCTGAGTTTCATCCTCCAGAAGCACGTGGCCGTATTCGTGCAGAATGGTGTACGTCAGCTTGCTCCAATCCCGCGGGATTCCGTTTTCATCGTAGACATCGTAATAATCGATGTGGATGGAAAAACCGGTATTGTCCGACGAGCCGTCGTCCCTCTGCAGCGGCGCCGTATAGGCTAAAATGTTGCTATACCCGTCGGTGAACAGCTGAAATTCCCGGATCTTCTTCCGATTCTCTTCCGGAATCATCCGGCAGAGCAGCTCCCATACCCGGCGGTCCTGTTCCGAAGCGATGACGGTCTGACCGTCGATCACCTCGTATTCGGAACGGACATTGGACACGCCCACCGAATAGCGGCTCACCGTCACCTTGCACGGATACGTTCCCTCAAATGAAATGTATTTACTGTAGATTTCATCGGCCCAGCCTTCCAAAATCGTTCCGCTGAGCCTCGTCTGTGCGCTGTCGGGCTCTCCGTACATCTGCCGAATCAGCTGTCGCACCTGCTCAGCCGTGTAGCCTGTCTCCTCCGGCCGGATTTCGATGTGAGACAGATAGCCGTTGCGATAGACGTAATACGTATTCATCGGCGTTTCGCCGTCGAACCAACGCATGGAGTACCGATACGTCTCGTACACGTCCTTCCAGCCGTCGCCTCCGATCTCCTGCCGGTCCGTCAGCGTTCCCGCCGCTCCGATATATGCCTCGCTTTCCCGCAGGGACGTACTGAAGTGAATCACGTTTTGTCTCGTCTGTCGGAAAGTGTAGCCGTCTGCCTGCTGTCGCGCCGTCTCACGATAGCTTCCCGTCCTGGCGGAGGCCACCTTCTTTGCAGCGGAGGCCACCGCATTCGCCGCGGCGGCAACGGCCCGAACATCGATCTGGTCCGCCGTATCCGCCACGCTGTGATACAGATAGCCGCGTCCCTCCTGCATCACCAGCACCGCAGGGACCTCCGCCAGCTGAAACGATGCGTGATCGCTGGCAGTCTCCGCCTTCAGCGAAGCCTCCGGGCACTGCGCCTGAATGGCGTCGCTGAGCCAGTTTGCCTCTCCGTCCATGGTGCAGACGCACAGACCGTCGCTGCCCAGTCCACCCAGCATATCCATCTGAATGTCGCCGATCATCCGGCTTCGTTCCGCTTCCGTCAGGGAAGCCGTGTAAAACCGCGATCCGTTTTTTCCGTTTTCTTCATCGGTGAAGCTGATGAAGCGCAGCTCCGTATCCGTAGGAACGTCCTTCATGGCCTCGGCCATGGCAAGCAAAGCAGCCACGCCGGAGCCGTTGTCGTTGGCGCCGTAGGCCGAAGGAACGCTGTCGTGGTGCGCCGAGAGAACGAGAATGTCCGCATTCCGTGCCCGGTTTCCTCCCAAAGCTGCCGGTTTCACCGCGATCACGTTTGTCCCCGTCCGTCCGCTATCATCGGTATATTTTTGCATCGTCACATCGTAACCCATGGCAACGAAGCGGCTGCGCAGATATTCGGCGGTCTCCTGCTCTCCCGCGGAACCGACGGGGCGCTGGACCACAGCCAAAGTCTTCAGATTCTGGCGGATCGATATAACCGCAGCTTCGCCCTTCAATCGGTCCCAAAGGCCGGATGTCATCCATTCCATCGTCCGTCCCGCAGGATCGATACCCTCTCTGCAGGCGGGCGGCATCAGCCGCTGTGCCGGGGCGGATCCTCCCCAGGCCGGAGCAGCGGACAGAAACAGCAATGATACCGCGAACAGGAACGCTGTGATTTTTTTCATCGCTCTTCACCTCAAATCAATGTATAAGTTAAAAAACAGACCGGTCGTTTTGTTTTTATCCTCTGCTATCATATCAAAAACAGACCCTGGCCGAAGGAACAGAACTGGAGGATGCCCTCTGGCAACTCCATCTGTTCGGAGATTTCGTCAGTGTCTGTTTGAAGGATTCCGTCCGCGTTCCGGGCCGAGACGATAGCCAGGAGTACGACCGGCTCTGTCAGAGAATGCTCCACACCATGCTCTACGGACTCATCGTCCGGGATTAAGCCGCGTCGCCGCGTCTGCTTTGGCATCCACTTTGGCGTACACGAAAATTCCGGCGATGATGATCACAAAGCCGATGCAGACCATCAGGCTGGGATATTCGTGAAGAAACAGCGCCACCCAGGTGGGTCCCAGAATCATTTCCCACAGGGCGATGACCGCCGCCTTCTGTGGAGTAGTCCGGCTGACGCCGGTGTTGTAAAACGCGTAACCCAGTCCCACCTGAACCACGCCCAAAATCAGAATGATGATCCATTCCATCCGCCCGAAGGTCAGAACGTCGGTGACCTTCGGCGACAGAAAGAGAAGGACGAAGGCCCCGGTAAACAGGTTGGCCAGCGCCGTCAACCCCAAAGGATTGTCTCCCGCTGTTTTTTTCACGCCCACCGAGATCATCAGGACCGGTACCATTCGCTTTCGATCCAGGTGTTTCGCCATCAGCGTGTTGACCAAAAACAGCCAGACGATGCTGGCGTACTGCATTCCCACGGCGATGGCTGCCGACGTTTTCCGCAGGGCTAAAACGATGCCCACGGACAGGCCGCAGTAAGCCGCCAGATAGATCAGAATCCAGGGGGACCAGTTCAGTTTTTTGGGCCGCAGAAACGGTAGCAGAAACAGTCCTGCAATGGTCGCCCGGCACGCCGACGTCAACAGTGCGTCCACCTGAATGAATTTCACCAGCGGAGCGTTCAGACTCCAGAAAAAGGCTCCTAAAAACACCAGCATTCCGCAGGAAATCGCACTTTTCTTCATTGTTCTTCCCTCGTTGTTCTTCTATCGTTTTTATTTCGACAAACATACACAATATCTCATACTCCGACCTGTTTGTCAACGGCATCACGGAAAGAAAACCGCATCTTTTCCATCCGTTGATCCTTCGCACGGTAGACAAATCCCCTGATTTTTGGTAACATATATCATGCCGTTTTCGCATGGATGTTTCACCGGCCTGCATCCACCACTGAGACTGTAACCGGGATCGCCACCGGAACTGCGAACCCACGAAACCGGTAGAAACGAGGAGAAGACTATGGATAACAGACCCATCGGGTTTTTCGATTCCGGTTTGGGCGGTCTGACCTGCATCGCACCGCTGATGCGTTCCCTGCCCAACGAGCGGATCATATATTTTGGAGACACGGCCCGAACGCCCTACGGCTCCAAAAGCCCGGATACCATCCGTGGCTTTGCCCGCCAGATCGCGGCCTTTCTCATTCAGCAGGACGTGAAGATGATCGTCATCGCCTGCAACACCGTAACCGCCACGTGTCTGCGGGACTTGCAGCAGCGGTTCCCTCAGCTTCCCATCATGGTCGTGATCCAGCCTGCGGCAAACAAAATCTGCGCCATCTGCGATGAGAAGAGCAGCATCGGGATCATCGGAACCAAGGTCACCATCAAGAGCAAATGTTACGAGGCGTTGATCCACCAGAAGCGGCCGGAGCTGCAGATCCACTCCACGGCCTGTCCCGCCTTCGTTCCGCTGATCGAGGAAGGGATCATCGAAAATGAGATCATGGACCTGACCATCCGTCACTACATGGACAATTTCATCCGGTATTATAAGATCGATACTCTGGTGTTGGGCTGTACCCACTACCCCCTGATTCTGGATAACCTGAAGCGAATCTACCCCAGTCTCCGGATCGTCAATCCTTCCGAAGAAGTGGTGTACCGAATTCATCAGGTACTGGAACACGAGCAGCTGCTGGCCGACCGACCCGTTGGCGACCACACGTTCTACGCCAGCGACCTGTCGGAGAACTTCGTCAACATGATCAACCGCATCTTCGAGCTGACCGAGTTCCGGGTGGCTTTCAAGAATTTCGACCTGACCACCACGTAACCGCAGCCGTTGCAGCAACGCATTTGCCGCAATATCCGACGCAACGCTTTACAGAAAAAAACGGTGCTTCCCCGGGAAGCACCGCCAATGTCATACACAGTATTGAGAGGGAATCACTATGGAATACGAAGAATTACTGGACCTCCTGGATATGGAGTCCCCTGAAGACTTTGAATACTTCGACCACCTGGCCGACCTGATGGAGCTGGAAGAGGAAGTGGACTACGACGGCTTCTTCCAGATCTTGTCCAAGGTTACGAAGGATACCATGCAGGAGCTCCTGCGCAACTATTTCACCGATATCATGGAACACATGCCCGATTCCACCGTGGAGATCCACACGCTGATGGAAGAGATTCGTCAATGCCTCACCGGCCTGTCCCGGGAGATGGAATCCGAAGAGGGACGGCGCGCCTTCATCGACGAGCTGTATCGATTCCGCAACTGGTACGCCTTGGAAGGGGAAGTGGTGGTCAAGGACGTGTCCACCGGCAAACGCTCCCGCGTTTCCGTCAGCGAAGCCCTGGCCATGTCCCGGTTGGAGGCTCTGGGCGGCGAGACCTACGACTACGACTTCGAAGACTGCTTAAACTACGAACCGGAGGAATACAGCATGACCATCAACGAAGCCATGTCCGCTGCCTACGGCGACGAGATTCCTGCGGAAAGCCACCACCATCACCACCACGATGACGGCTGTGACTGCGGCCACGATCACGACCACGACCGTCAGCAGGAGCTGATCGACGGACTGGTCGATCTGGACAATCCTATGATGGACGACGATACTTCCTATCTCGAATAACGCCCCATATGACCGGCGCGCATCGTTTTATCCCCGATGCGCGCCGTTTTTCTTCAGGTTCTATTCCCCTTTCCGCTCGTTCTCCTTTGCGTATAGCTCATTGTATTCTTCCCGCAGCATGGACATGAGGTGAACGTCGTGCAAAATGCCGTTTTTGCGGCAGTTTTTCCGCAGAACGCCCTCGTAGCGAAAACCAAGGGACAGGTACAGATAGCTGGCCGGATTTCCTGTATAGTGGTCCAGATACAGCCGTTCCAGTCCCCACTGGTCGAAACAGAGCTCCATGACGGCCAACATGGCCTGTTTTCCCAGACCCCGTCCCCGCAGCTCCGTATCCGCGATGTAGATGCGCCACAGCTCGGCCTTCCATCCTTCCTCGATGTCCGCCATGACGATGCGGCCGATGGGTTTTTCCTGTTCTCCGCCGGGTTGGCCTTCGGAACGCGAAGGCTGATCTTCGGGACATTCGGCTCGGCCTTTCAGGCAGATAGTAAACTGAGCCGCCTTAGGGTTTTCCTCATCGGCGATGTATTTTCTCGTCACCTCTTCCATGGTCTGACCGTCCCCGATGCTGAAAAATTCCGTCACCGCCGGATCCCGTTCCACCGGTCAAACAGAACGAGATCGTCCCAACGAGAGGGACGGATCACCAGATCTTTTGTTTCTAATGTTGTTTCTAACGTCGCTGTTTTCATATTCTCACACCACTTCTCGCCATATAAAAAAAGATCGGACGCATCCGATCACCCTCAAGTACGCTCCGCAGATACATACCATAATTTACATTTATACTCTACCATGAATTCAGTTACACTACAAGAAGTATTTACCCGAACATAATTTCTTACGGTAGCGATGCTTCTTATGGCAACGATCTGGCAGCAGGCATCGGAACCTCAAATCAAGCTTACGGTTCCCTTTTTTCAGATGTTTTCAGATTATCGTATATTCGAGAAACGCGCGCACGGAAAAACCACACGATAAACGTACAGGGTCAGTGCGGCAAAGCAAAGGGCCCGGTGCGCTATGTACCGGGCCCTTTGCCTGCATCATGCGATGCGTCATTCAAGATTTGAGATATAAAGTTGAGGTTTGTAGTTTGTAGTCAAGTCAGTTAAATCATTAAACTGCAGATGGCGTTGGAGAATTCCACAGGGTCTTCCACCGGCATGCCTTCGATCAGCAGTGCCTGGTTGTACAGCAGCTGGGCGTAGGTCTTTACCTTGTCCTTGTCCTCGGCAAATGCCTCCTTCAGGGCTTCCAGAATCGGATGGGAAGCGTTCAGCTCCAGGATCTTTTCGGCCTTGAAGGTATCCTCGCCGTTGGGCATGGAGGACAGAACCTTTTCCATTTCCAGCGACATGTCGCTTCCGCTGGTGATGCAGACCGGATGGGTCTTCAGGCGGCTGGACAGACGAACTTCCGTCACCTTGTCACCCAGCGCTTCCTTCATCAGATCCAGCAGCTCCTTGTTCTCCTCCGCCTGCTTCTTTGCGGCTTCCTTTTCTTCTTCGGTCTGTTCGATCTCCAGATTTTCGTCGGCTACGGATTTGAATTCCTTCTCTTCGTAGCTGTTCATCATCTTCAGCGCAAATTCATCCACGTTGTCGGTCAGGTACAGGATCTCATATCCCTTGTCCTTCAGCAGCTCCGTCTGAGGCAGCTTGTCGATGCGCTCGATGGCTTCGCCGCAGGCGTAGTAGATGCACTTCTGGTCAGGCCGCATTCTTCCCACGTATTCGGCCAGAGTAACCAGCTTCTTTTCCGTGGAGGAATAGAACATCAGCAGATCCTTCAGCAGGTCCTTCTTTGCACCGTAATCCTCGTAGACGCCGTACTTCAGCTGCAGACCGAAATTCTTGAAGAATTCGTCATATTTCTCTCTGTCATTTTTCTGCATGGACAGAAGCTCGCTCTGGATCTTCTTTTCCAAACGGGAGGCAATGGCCTTCAGCTGGCGATCGTGCTGCAGCATTTCGCGGGAGATGTTCAGGCTCAGGTCCTGAGAATCCACCAGGCCTCTGACAAAGCTGAAGCAATCCGGCAGCAGATCGGCGCACTTGTCCATGATCATCACGCCGGAAGAATACAGCTGCAGACCCTTTTCAAAGTCCTTGCTGTAGTAGTTGAACGGCGCCATGCTGGGGATATACAGCAGGGCAGTGTAGCTGACCACACCTTCTACGCTGGTGTGAATGACCTTGGCCGGATCCTTGAAATCATAGAATTTTTCCTTATAGAAATTGTTGTAATCCTCTTCCTTCAGCTCGCTCTTGCTCTTCTTCCACAGCGGAACCATGCTGTTGAGCGTTTCCATCTCTTGATACGTTTCGTATTCCGGCTGTGCGTCCTCCGGCGCATCCTCCGGCATCGGCTTCATCCGGCTCTTTTCCACCATCATGCGGATCGGGTAGCGAATGTAATCGGAATACTTCTTGATGAGGCCGCGAATTCTGTATTCGTTGAGGAATTCGTCGTAGGATTCATCCTCGGTATTGGCTTTCAGCGTCAGGGTGATCTCTGTACCATGGCCGTCCTTCTGTCCTTCGGAAATGGTATAGCCGTCCGCTCCTTCGGACTCCCACTGCCATGCCTGGTCGTCGCCGAAGGCTTTGCTGACCACCGTCACCTTATCGGCAACCATGAAGGCCGAGTAGAAACCAACGCCGAACTGACCG
>JAGATO010000124.1 GCA_017621195.1 Bacillota bacterium
AACTGTTTCATAGAAATAACTGCCATTTTCTTACCTCCTGGTTTTTACCCTCCACCCGGATGAATGTCAAATTTACAACCCTTTCGGGCACCAGAATCAATCAATCGGGTGTGTTTTCTTCTACGATGTGGCCAATTTGCGCACATCCTTATCAATAATACTACAGTTCAAAGCTCAAAGCAAGAAAAAGTTTTGGGAAATCGCAGTTTTTCAATGTTTTTTTGCTCCTGAAACTCCTCGTATCGCCATCTGACCTCCCGACGCCGGCGCTGACTCACGGGAACGAAGGATCCGTCCTTCATGCGAAATCCCCCCTCTTCCAGTGTAACCACTTTTTCCAGATTTACCGCATAACTTTTATGACAGCGGCAAAACCGGTCCGCCAGCTGTTCCATAGCTTCTTCCATGCTGCCGTAAAAGCTGACGTGTCCTCCTCCCTCCAGAGCCACGATCATCTTTCTCAGCTGCTTTTCCAGATACACAATCCGGTCCGCCGACAGGTGGCGCTCTCTGTTTCCCTTGCGAAACGACAGAACTTCCGATCGGTCCGCAGGAAAGAAACCACCCTCCCGCGGAACGTATTCCCTGGCTCCCAAATCCTCCTTCAGCTGATTTTCCAACAGCTTCATCTTCGTTTCTCCATCGTTTCCGATGATTACAAATCCCTTCATACAGCGCCTCCCCCTTCCACAAAAACCGCCTGACCCAACAAAAAAAGAAGCCGTACTTGACGACTTCTTGTATTTTTAGCATACCAGATTCTTCCGGAAAATGCAAGCTCTATTTCTTGTTCAAAAGGCTGAGGAACGCCTGAATTCGGCTGTGAGCCTCCTGGGCAAAGATCTTCTCCGGCGTATCGAAGGCCAGAACCGATCCGTGATCCAGGAACATGACCTTGTCGGAAATCTCCCGGGCAAAGGTCATTTCGTGGGTGACGATCACCATGGTCATGTGCTGCCGCGCCAAATCCCGAATGATCTCCAGGACTTCCCCGATCAGCTCCGGATCCAGCGCCGATGTAGGTTCATCGAAGAACAGGATCTTGGGCGACATGGCCAGGGCGCGGGCGATGGCAACCCGCTGCTGCTGCCCGCCGGACAGCTGGCAGGGATAAGCGCTTTCCTTCTCCGACAGCTTCATGCGACTCAGAAGCTCCCGGGCAACGGCCTCCGCCTCTTCCTTCTTCCGCCCCAGAACGCGAATCTGCGCGTCGGTCAGGTTCCGCAGCACGGACCAGTGGGGAAACAGCTGAAAGTTCTGAAAGACCAGACCCACGTCCAGCATGATCTGACGCAGCTGGTTCTTGTCGCTGTAGACGGCCGTTCCGTTCCGGTCCTCCGTCATGGTGCGTCCGCAGATGGAAATGCTCCCGGAATCGGCGGTTTCCAGCTGGGTCATACACCGCAGCAGCGTGGATTTGCCCGAACCGGAGGGCCCGATGATGGACACCACCTGCCCCTCTTCCACCACCAGATCCACGCCCTTCAGTACGTGGGTCTCGCCGAAGGATTTATGAATATTGTTCGCTTCCAGTAAATACATTCTCCATCCTCCTTACGAATAGTAGTTCAGCTTCTGCTCCGCCCGATGGAATCCTGCTTCCACGATGGCGCTCATGACCAGATAGATCACCGCGGCAACCACCAGAGGCACGACGGAAACCATGCTGCCGGAAGTCTTCTTCGCCACGTCGAAGAGCTGGGGCTGAGCGATGACGTTGGCCAGAGCCGTGTCCTTGACCAGCACCAGAAATTCGCTGCCGATGGGCGGCAAAACCCGCTTCACCACCTGAGGCAGTACGATGTGGAAAAACGTCTGGGACCGGGTGTATCCCAGAACCTGACCGGCCTCGTACTGACCGCGGGGAATGGAATTGATCCCGGCGCGGAAGATTTCGCCGAAGTAGGCGGCGTAGTTGATGACGAAGGCCAGAATGCAGGCGAAAAACCGGTTCATGCCGATCCCGAACATATAGAAGGGACCGTACATGACGAACATCAGCTGCAGCATCAGCGGCGTTCCCCGCATGACCAGCTGGTAAAAGCGTGTCACGGCGGCGACCGGTTTCAGCGAGGATTCCCGCAGCACAGCCACCACGATGCCCAGCGGTACGGAAAAGACCGCCGTATAGAGGAAGATCTCCAGCGCCTGCCAGGTTCCCTCGATCATCTGGTTCATTAAATTGCTGAATGTTTCCGGCGTCATCCGGATCATGTCAAAGAAAAAATCCATGCGTTCTGTCTCCTGTGGCAAGTTTTTCCCGGCGTGAAAGGCTCCCCGCCCAACAGCGGGGAGCCGCAGCTTCTCTGTGTATCGTCTTGTTCTATCTTCGTCAGACGGTGGATTATTCCACGATAGTGGTGTCGGAACCGAACCACTTGGTCGCGATTTCCGCCAGCTTGCCGTTAGCCTTCAGCTCGCGCAGTGCGCCGTTGACCGCTTCGGTCAGAGCCACGTCATCCTTGCGGAAGCCGATGGCGTAATTTTCAGCGTACAGGAAATCGTTCAGAACCACCATGTTCTTACCGGAAGTGGCGATCAGGTAGTTGGCAACCACGTCGTCGATGAGAACGGCGTCAGATGCGCCGGTTTCCAGATCCATCAGCGCGGTCAGGTTGTCGGCGAAGCCGTTGACGCTGGCAACAGCGTTCTTCAGGTCGGCACCTTCAGGAGCATCCAGGGCTTCTTCCGCCGTGGAACCGGTCTGTACTGCCAGATTCTTTCCGGCCATGTCGCCTACGGTGGCAATACCGCTGTCGGGCAGAACTACCAGAGCCATATGGTTATCCAGATAGGGGATGGACAGGCTCATGGCCTCTTCCCTCTCCGGAGAAACGGACATACCGTTCCAGATGCAGTCGATGTTTCCGGTGTTCAGTTCCATTTCCTTGGAGTTCCAGTCGATGGGCTGCAGCTTCAGTTCTACGCCCAGGATGGCGCAGACTTCTCTGGCTACATCGATGTCGAAGCCGACGATCTCGCCGTTTTCGTCCTTAAAACCCATGGGCAGGAAGCTGTCGTCCAGACCCAGGATCAGTTCGCCCTTTTCCTGGATGGCTTCCAGCGAAGTATCGGCAGCGGTATCGCCTTCCGGCTCTTCATTTCCATCACCGCCGCAGGCAGCGGCAAATACGCTGAACAGCATGATCAATGCCAGTAATAAACAAAGTCTCTTTTTCATTTTCTCTTCTCCTTTGATCGAAAAAACTGCATAGCCCTGCTGGACTATGCAGTCATTATACTTTACCACAATAAAATTGTAAAGCAGTAATGCAAAAAAACTGCTATTTTTTTGTAAAGGAGCCGTCAGAATGCATTCTCATGTCATGCCGGACAGAAAAAGACCCGAAGGTCACAGCCTTCAGGTCTCCGTTCTCGTCGTTTTATCTTACTGTCCGTCGGCAGGCGCTTCCGCAGCTTCTTCCACCGCTTCTTCCACAACGGCTTCACCGTCGCAGCTCTCGCAGGCTTCGCAGGCGCAGCAGCTCTCTTCCTCGTCGCTCTTTTCTTCTCTCGTGTAGCTGATCAGATCTTCCGCGATCTCGTTGGTAGCGATGGTCACCGGCTTGTTGGATTCCACCTTGGTCAGCTTCGGCTTTCCGTCGATCAGGTCACGGGCTCTCTTGGCCGCCATGATCACCAGGGTGTAGCTGCTGTCCGCTTTGCTCCGCAGAAGATTAATGGATGGATATAACATATTACACTTCCTCCTCATATCGTTTCATCAGGTCCTGTACGCCTCGGGATACTCTGGAATGCTCCGCCTTGATGATGGAGACCACCCGGTCTACCGCCTCTTCCAGATCGTCGTTGACGACACAGTAATCGTATTCTTTCATGCAAGAAATTTCCTTTCGCGTCTCGCTCAACCGTCGTTCCACCGCCTCCGGCGTTTCCGTTCCCCGTCCGGTCAGCCGTCTGCGCAGCTCCGGAAGGGACGGAGGAAGCAGGAAGATGGCAACACCGTCGGGATACGCCGCTTTCACGTTCAGCGCGCCCTGGGTGTCGATCTCCAGCAGTACGTCTCTACCCTTGGCAAGCTGTTCCATGACCATCTGCTTGGGCGTTCCGTAAAAATTATCGTAAACCTGAGCGTATTCGAAGAACCCGTCTGCTTCGATGCGTTCTCTGAACTCGTCCTGAGAGACGAAGTAATAGCTGACGCCGTGAACCTCTCCCTCCCGCGGCTTACGCGTAGTCATGGAGACGGACAGATCGATATCCAGCTCTTCCAGAATTCGTTTGCAGACCGTTCCCTTTCCGGCACCGGAAGGACCGGAAATCACAAATAGCAGGCCTTCTTCCATAGGCATTTCCTTTCTTTATTCTTCAGTGTATCAATATATTTTACTTCAATTTGTTCTGTTTTTCAAGTCCTGATGATCAGATTTATTCGATATTCTGCACCTGTTCCCGGATCTTTTCGATTTCACTCTTGATCTCCAGGACGTAGTTGGTGATGGTGATATCGTTGGCCTTGGATCCGATGGTGTTGGCCTCCCGGTTCATCTCCTGAACCAGAAAATCCAGCTTCTTTCCGTCGGGCTGAGTGCTCTTGGTGATGATATTTTCCAGCTGGACGATGTGGCTGTTCAGGCGCACCAGTTCTTCCGTCACATTGCACTTATCGGCAAAGATGGCAGCTTCCACCAGAATACGATCCTCCGGAATCTCCACCGCGTTCCCCAAAAGATCCTGAATCCGTTCCTTCAGACGACTGGAATACTCGGAAACCACGGCGGGAGAACGCAGTTCGATCTCCTTTACCATATCACGGATCAGACCGCCTCTGTGGATGATGTCCTCCGCCAGCTTGGCTCCTTCCACGATGCGCATTTCGTTCAGCCGCTCTGCCGCCTGGGCCACCGGAACGGACAGGCTCTTGAGAATTTCCTCTTCGTCCTCCACGTCGGGAACGGCCTTCAGCACGTCCGGCATGGACGCCAGCATCTGCAGCGTAATGTCGCCGCTGACCTCAAACATTCCTTTCAATTCCTTCAGATTGTCGTAATACTGTCGGGCCGCCATGGTGTTCAGCTTTACCGTGGTATCGTCTTCCGTGATGTTTTCCACCAGAATGGACACGTCGATCTTTCCGCGGCGAGCCACTCCCTTGACGATGGCCTTCATCTTTTCCTCAGCAAAGGAATAGCGCCGGGGCATCTTCATGGTGATGTCACTGTAGCGGTGGTTTACCGCTTTCATCTCTACGATTATGTTGCGTTTTCCGTCGTTGTATTCGGCTCTTCCGAAGCCGGTCATGCTTTTTACCATAGTTTTCTCCTCTCTTCATCGGTACCACCCGATGGGGTCTACCTTTTTTCATCCATTTGTGATACCATATAATATTGTAATTTGTTTCTTGTAAAAACACAAGGACATTCCAAAGGAGTTTTTCATGAGTTTTGACGGAATCGTAACGGGCGCTGTAGCCCGCCAGCTGCACCGCTGTCTCACCGGTGCAAGAATCGAAAAAATCTATCAGCCGGAGGGCGATGAAATCGTACTTCATTGCCATGCCGGCAGGGAGAAATACAAGCTTTATCTGTCCTCCAACAGCGCCCACTGCCGGGTTCACCTCACGAAAGGCGCGGATTCTAATCCGCCCAATCCTTCCGCCTTCTGCATGCTTCTGCGAAAGCACCTACAGGGCGGCCGCATTGCCTCTGTGGAACAGAAGGATTCGGAACGCATCTTGGAGATTTCCGTGGATACGGTCAACGAACTGGGCTTCGCAGTGAACAAGAAGCTGATCGCTGAGATCATGGGAAAGCACAGCAACATCGTCCTGGTGGACCTGAACAGCGGAAAGATTGTGGACTGCATCAAGCGCATTTCCATCGATGTCAACCGTTATCGCCAGCTGCTTCCCGGCCTTCCCTACGTCTATCCGCCCTCCCAGAACAAGCGAAATGCCTACACTCTGACGGAGGAAAGCTTCTGTCAGGCGTTGATCGACAAAGAGCCGCTGAACGCCAAGGCGCTGGTAGGCGCCGTCTGCGGCATCAGTCCCACCTTCGCCGAGGAAGTTTGCTTCCGCGCCTCCAACGGCAGCGAAGCGCCGCTGTCTGCCTCTCAGGTATGGCCGGTGTTTCACCGGATGGTGGAGCAGATTCTGGCGGAGGACTGCCAGTCTGCCGTCTACGTAGATCCTCAGCGCGGTCCCGTGGAGTTCCACGCCATCCCCCTGCTCAGCTATGCCGGATCACAGCAGTTCCTGTTCGACGACATCAGCACCGCCTGCGACTATTACTACGGCCACAAATCATCCTCCAACCGGGTTCGTCAGAAGACCAACGATCTGACGAAGACGGTGGAAGCCATGCTCCAGAAGCTGTGCCTGAAGAAAAAGCGCCTGTCGGAGGATCTGCTCAGCGCGGAAAACTCCGAGTCCTACCGGCTGTACGGCGAACTTCTCATGGCCAACCTCCATCTGGTGCAGCCCGGCATGGAGCAAGTGACCGTTCTCAACTATTACGACAATACGCAGCTCACCATTCCTCTGGATAAAAAACTGTCGCCCTCCCGGAATTCTCAGCGCTATTTCAAGCTGTACGGAAAGTCCAAGACGGCCATCAAGGAAAAGCAGGTCCAGCTGGAAGAGACGCAGCAGGATCTGGATTATCTGGAATCGGTGGCCTCCTTCATCGAGCGGGCCGAAACCTTTGAGGCTGTGGAAGCCATCCGCCAGGAGCTGACGGAGCTGGGTTATCTGAAGAAGCGAAAGCAGTCCGGAAAACCGGTGCGCATGAAGCTGAAACCCTACGAGTACATGACCAGCGACGGCTTCCGCATCTCCGCCGGTCACAACAATAGAGAAAACGACGAGCTGACCTTCAAGCTGGCCGACAAAAAGGATCTGTGGTTCCACACCAAGGACATCCCCGGCTCTCACGTGATCCTCCATACCGACGGCCGTCAGGCCACGGAAACTGCGTTGTTTGAGGCAGCTGCCATCGCTGCGTTTCACAGCAAGGGGCGTGACTCCGAAAACGTACCGGTGGATTACGTCTCCATCCGGTATGTGAAAAAGCCCAATGGAGCCAAGCCCGGCATGGTGATCTTCACCAACAACCGGACTCTGTACGTCAATCCGGCTCTGCCGTCCCGATCCTCCGATCAAAAGACGGAGTAGAACAGCAAAAGACGAACTGGAGAATCTATCCGACGGGATTCGACAAAAATAGACCTCTGCGCTCTTTATGAGACAGAGGCTTATTTTTATGCGTTCGTTTCAATATATTGTCATTTATTACATTTTCGAATATTTCAGTTGATTGATAGAAAATATACAGCTATAATATATTTAACTTAAAGGTAGTCAGATCGGGCGATCCCAGCGTCCTGCACAGGCCCGATGAATGAAATGATGAAGAGAAGGAAGTGAATGTGTATGAGTCGATTTCTCATGGTATCCGACGGTCAGACCAGAAAATGCGCCATCTGTCAAAGCCGTTCCCACCGTACCTCCTATTTCCGCGGCCGCTACATCTGCGACGATTGTCTGACCTTCGTCAAAGAAAAGCTGTAATCCGGATCAGAGCCGAAATCCGGGTCAAAAGAAAATCGCTTATGCCTCGTTCGGCGTAAGCGATTCTTTTCTTTCGAATATAGCTTCTTCGGCCCGAATGCAGGATCCGGCGCCGTTTATCTGTTTGCCAGCGCCTTTTCCCGCTGTTCCTCAATGTAATCATCGTAGGTGCACAGGCGGTCGATCAGCTTTCCGTCCACGAATTCCATGATTCGATTGGCGATGGTCTGGATGAACTCGTGGTCGTGGGACGCGAACAACAGGTTTCCCTTGAAGTCGATCAGTCCGTTGTTGACAGCGGTGATGGATTCCAGATCCAGATGGTTGGTTGGCTGATCCAGAACCAGAACGTTGGATCCGTACAGCATCATACGGGACAGCATGCAGCGAACCTTTTCACCGCCGGACAGGACCTTCACCGGTTTGAACACGTCATCTCCGGAAAACAGCATTCTCCCCAGAAATCCGCGCATGAAGGTTTCTGTGGTTTCTTCGGTAAACTGACCCAGCCACTGGACCAGATTGAGATCGCAGTCGTTGAAGAACTGAGAATTGTCCATAGGGAAGTAGGATGTGGTGATGGTGGTTCCCCATTTGAAGGTACCTTCGTCCGGTTCCATTTCCTCCATCAGGATCTTGAACAGCGTGGTGTTGGCGATTTCGCTCTCTCCCACGAAGGCGATCTTGTCACCCTTATTGACGCGGAACGATACGTTGTCCAGCACCTTGACGCCGTCGATGGTCTTGGACAGGTTTTCCACGGTGAGGATCTCCTTGCCCGGCTCCCGGTCCATGGTAAAGCCTACGAAGGGATAGCGGCGGGAAGATGCCGGCATTTCCTCCACGGTCAGCTTATCTAGAAGCTTTCTTCTGGCCGTGGCCTGCTTGGACTTGGATTTGTTGGCGGAGAACCGCTCTACGAAGCTCTGCAGCTCCTTGATCTTCTCCTCCCGCTTCCGGTTCTGATCCCGCATCAGCTTCTGCATCAGCTGACTGGACTGGTACCAGAAATCATAGTTGCCCACGTACATCCGGATGCCGCCGTAGTCCACATCCACGATGTTGGTGCAGACGGTATTCAGGAAGTACCGGTCATGGGACACCACGATGATCAGGCCCTCGTACTCCATCAGAAAGTCCTCCAGCCATTCGATGGCCTGCAGGTCTAGATGGTTGGTAGGCTCGTCCAGCAGGATGATGTCTGGCTTGCCGAACAGTGCCTGGGCCAGCAGCACCTTCACCTTCTCCTTGGCGGTGAGGGTGTTCATCTCACTGTACAGGATATCGTTGGAGAGGCCCAGGCCCTGGATCAGGCGGCTGACGTCGGATTCCGCCTCCCAGCCGTCCATGTCGGCAAACTCCGCCTCCAGCTCCGAGGCCCGGACGCCGTCCTCGTCGGTGAAGTCCTCCTTCTCATAGAGGGCGTCCTTCTCCTTCATCACGTCGTAGAGGTGCTGGTTGCCCATGATGACCGTGTCCAGCACGGTGTAGGCGTCGTACTGGAAGTGGTCCTGCTTCAGCACCGACACCCGCTCATTGGCGGGGATGATGACCTCGCCGGAGGAGGGTTCCAGGTCGCCGGACAGAATCCGCAGGAAGGTGGTCTTGCCTGCGCCGTTGGCGCCGATGATGCCGTAGCAGTTGCCGGGGGTGAACTTCAGGTCCACGTGCTTGAACAGGGACTGGCCCGTAAAATTCAGACTGACGTCGCTGACTGTGATCATATCGTTTCCTTTCTGTTTTCAAATGCGCAGCAGGCGCAGCACCGAAGCGCTGCGTCTGCTGCCTGAACTCTCATAAAATCAAGCCAAAACGGCTTTATGATAGACCTTTTTGCCCTTTTTGATGACCTGGCCCTCGCCGGTGAAACGGGCCATGTCCCACTTGGTCTCAATGTCGCCCACCTTTTCGCCGCCGACACTGACGCCGCCCTGCTGCACCAGCCGGCGGGCCTCGCCCCGGGATGCGCACAGGCCGCACTTCACCAGCAGGGACAGCACGTCGATGGCGCCGTCGGTGAAGTCGCTCTCCGCCAGGGTGGTGGAGGGCATGTGGGCGGTATCGCCGGCACCGGAGAACAGGCCCCGGGCGGTCTCCTGGGCTTTAGCGGCCTCCTCCTCACCGTGGACCAGCTTGGTCAGCTCATAGGCCAAAATCTCCTTGGCGGTGTTCAGCTGAGCGCCTTCCCACTTGTCCATCTCGTCGATCTGCTCCAGAGGCAGGAAGGTCAGCATCCGGATGCACTTGAGGACGTCGGCGTCCTCAATGTTCCGCCAGTACTGGTAGAAGT
>JAGATO010000125.1 GCA_017621195.1 Bacillota bacterium
AAGTGCGTGGAAATCGCCAGAAAGCACGGACTGACCGGCATGAAGATCGCCTGCGTTACCGGCGACGATCTGCTGCCCGTCATCGACAAATACATGAACACCGAAGTGTGGGAAACCCACGAACCCCTGTCCAAGCTGCCCGGCGAGATCGTATCCGCCAACGCTTACATGGGCGTGGAAGGAATTCTGAAGGCTCTGGAACAGGGTGCTGACGTGGTCATCACCGGACGTGTTGCCGACCCTGCCATCTTCATGGCACCGGCCATCTTCGAATTCGGCTGGTCCCTGGAAGACTGGGATAAGCTGGGCAAGGGAACCATGATGGGCCACCTGCTGGAATGCGGCGGTCAGGTCACTGGCGGTTACTTTGCGGAACCCGGAAAGAAAGACGTTCCCGGCGTAGGCCATCTGGGCTTCCCCATCGTGGAAATCGCCGAGGACGGTTCCTTCTTCGTGACCAAGGTTCCGGAAGCCGGCGGTATGGTTACCGTAGATACCTGCGCAGAGCAGATCATCTACGAGATTCATGACCCCGAAAACTACCTGACTCCCGACGTAGTAGCCGACTTCAAGCAGGTGAAGTTCACCCAGGTGGAAAAGGATAAGGTTCAGGTGGAAGGCGCCACCGGAAAGCCCAAGACCGAAACCTTCAAGTGTTCCATCGGTTACAGAGACTGCTTTATCGGCGACGGCGAGATCAGCTACGGCGGTCCCGGCTGTGTTGCCCGTGCCAGACTGGCGCTGGATATTCTGAAGGAACGGCTGGAGCTGGTGGCTCCCGACACCTTCGATGAGCTGAAGTTCGACATCATCGGATGCAACAGTCTGTACTGGAATCCGGATTACAAATACAACGAAGAACCCAGTGAGGTTCGCGTTCGCGTGGCTGGCCGCGCCAAGACCAAGGCAGAAGCGGACATCATCGCCAACGAAGTAGAGGCTCTGTACACCAACGGTCCTGCCGGCGGCTGCGGCGCCGTCAAGCGCACCCGCGATATCGTTTCCGTGGCTTCCATCCTGGTCAGCCGCAGCGATGTACACCCTGAAGTTGAGATTTTTGAGGCCTAAGCTGGCAGAAAGGAAGGATCCATTATGAAACTGTGGGATATTGCACATTCTCGTACCGGTGACAAGGGAAACATTTCCAACCTGTCCCTGATCGCTTACGATCCGAAGGATTATGAGCTGCTGAAGGAAAAGGTAACAGCCGAACGGGTGAAGGAACATTTCAAGGGCATCGTCAAGGGCGAAGTGGTTCGCTACGAGCTGCCCAACATCTACGCGCTGAACTTCGTCATGTACGCGGCGCTGGGTGGAGGCGTTACCCGGTCTCTGTCCGTGGATATGCACGGAAAGGGCCTCAGCTCTTACCTGCTGGATATGGACATCGAATAATACATGCATGTGAACATCCAATTGAAATAAACCCATTCATTGTCCTATGACAAACAATCCACGAGAGGAGGCTGTCGTTCCGCCGTTGAATTTCCGACGGGGCGGCGGCCTTCTTTCTTTATTATGAGATTTCTGCGCGGTTATGCAGCTCTTACATTCGGAAGCTCTTACGTTCGGGCCCGTACCACTTTGCGGACAGTCAGAGGATTTCCGAGTTGATTTTTTCGACCGCAAAACGATATAATAAAGGATGAGCATGAGAAAATCGATCACAAAGGATTCGGAAACGAGCGGATGAAGAACACGAAGAACTCAAAGGACACAATGAAGAACGATGCAAGAAATGCACTGAAATACTACGGGCCGTGGCTCATTTACCTTTCTATTACAGCGGCTATTCTGGCCCGGGCAGCCTCCGGAACCATTCTCTGGGACGATAAGATGAATGTAATCACCTATCCTATGGAAGCACTGCTGTATCTGGCAACAGCGTTTGCCTTCTATGCGTTAACGCTGCGGCTGCGGCTGTCCTGCGGTCTGGCGCTGGCGCTGTTTTTGTTGTTTCCGGCAGCCAATGATTACGTCTTTCAATTTCGCGGCGATCCCATTAAGCCGGGGGATCTTTTGTCCTTGGGGACAGCGAAAAATGTGGCGGCCGGGTATTCCCTGTGGCCCATTCCCGAAAACCTGAAGCTTGTCATGGCCCTGAGCGTGGGAGCTGTTCTGCTCCTCTTTACCGTACCGCCCCTGCGCATTCCCTCAGCGGATGGTTCTGAGTCCTGCGCGGCGCAGAGCCCGGAGCTGCGGCTGTGGCAGATGCGTCGGCGGATTCGACTGGGTGCGGCGGCCCTGGCAATCGCTCTGGGCGGAGCAACCTTCTGCGGTGCGGCAGGGTTGCCGCAGCACTGGCAGAACAGTGGCTCGCTGCGAAACGGTTTCTATATGAATTTCTTTGCGCAGGTTCACCAGCTGTGGATCAAGTCCCCTGACGGCTACAGCCCGGAGGCGGTGGAGGCCATGGCTTCCATCTACGACACGGGGACGGGTGAAGTGGCGGGGAGCGACGGAGCTGTGGGGATCGACGGGCAGAAGCCCACCATCATCGTCATCATGGACGAATCCTTTGCGGATTTTTCAGAGCTTGGCTCTCCGCTGCGCACCGATCAGCCGGTGACGCCGTTCATCGATTCCCTGAAGGAAAACACGGTGCGCGGTTATGCGCTGACTTCGGTGTTCGGCGGAACCACGGCCAATGCGGAGTGGGAATTTCTCACCGGACATTCCATGGCCTGGATGCCTGCGGGTTCGGTGCCATATCAGCAGTATGTTCGGGATGAGGCTTATTCTCTGGTGACGGATCTGAAGGCGCTGGGTTATCGCTGCCTCAGCATGCATCCCTTCCGGCCCGACGGCTGGAACCGACCGGCGGTCTACGAGGCCTTCGGTTTCGACTACAGCTACTTTCTCAACGACTTTCCTCACGAGGATGTGGTCAGATCCTTCATCGGCGACAGGGAGATGGTGTGGAAGATCATCAGCATCTACAATGAGCTGCGGGATCAGGATGTATTTCTCTTCGGAATCACCATGCAGAATCACGGCGGCTACGATTACGAGGGAAGAAACTACGATGGCCCAACGGTTCATCTGGAAGGATATGAGGGAGAGTATCCTCTGGCGGAGCAGTATCTGACGCTGCTTCACGAAACGGATGAGGCGGTCCGGTTTCTAATCGAGTATTTTCAGCGGGAGAGCCGACCGGTGATCATCGCCTTCTTCGGTGACCATTTCCCTCAGGTGGAGGAGGAACTGTTCGAAGAGATCCACGGCGGGTCCTTCGATACGCTGGAGGAGCAGATGCAGCTGTATAGCGTTCCCTATTTCATCTGGGCCAATTACGACATTGAAGAGGAAGAGAACGCGCTGACCAGCCTGAATTTCCTGGCAGGCGATGTATTGAAGATGGCGGGATTATCTCTGTCGCCCTACCGGTCCTATTTGAGCGATTTGGAAGAAACCGTGCCGGCCATGAACGTCAGCGGCTACTATTCCCGGGCGGAGCAGCAGTTTTTGCCTCTGGATCGGGCAACTGGTGAAGAAGCGACGGCGCTGAACGATGACCATCTCCTGCAGTACAACGCTCTGTTCGATGAAGAAGAACGAAATGGGACGATGTTTCCCGCCTCCAACGGAGCTGTCCTCTGGTAAGCAATATCGAACGTATCATCGGAATTTGTCAAGTAGATCCAGCCATATGGATTGCATTTGACAGAATATTGTGTTAATATAGTGTTAACAAAATGAACGAAGGTTACTTCGAAGAAAAGAGGGTGAATTTATGGGAAACTATGTAATTACGATCAGCAGAGAATACGGCTCCGGCGGACGCATCATCGGACGGAAGCTGGCAGAAGCACTGGGAATCGCCTTCTACGACAAGCAGATCATCAATTTGTTGGTTCAGGAAAGCGGCCTGCCGCAGGCCACGGTAGAGGAGTGGACGGAGAAAAAGACGCCCATTGCCTTTTATGAGGTGTATATGCCCATCAAGGAACGTCCCGTTCCGGATCAGATTTATCTGGCAAAGACGCGGTTGATCCAGAATCTGGCGGATAAGGAGTCCTGTGTCATCGTAGGAAACTGCGCGGACTACATTCTGAAGGATCATCCCAACTGCTTTAATGTATTCGTCCATGCACCGATGGAAGAGAAGATTCGCCGCGTTCAGGAGGAATACAATGAAGTGGTTCCGAATCTGGAGGCTCACATTCGTCAGGTCAATAAGCAGAGATCGGCGTATTACAACTACTTTACCATGAACAAGTGGGGCGAGCGCCAGAATTATCACATCAGTGTCAACAGCACCATCGGCATTGAAAATGCGGTAGATGGTATCAAATTCATGCTGACGGAATTTCTGAATGGTGCGAAATAACCGGGCCTGAAGTACTCTGAAGGCAGAGCTCGCAGGGCGAAACAAGACAACAAAACGAGCCAAAACAAAACGAGCCAAAACAAGATGAAACAAAGAAAACGGCCGGGAGCTCCCTCCCGACCGTTTTTCAATGCGCCGGTATCGACGCCTTTCGCCGGATTATAATTGGAAGCGCCATCGCCTTTCGCCGGATTTCCCCTTGAATCGTCACCGCATCTTATGGCACAATGGTGCCAGAGGGAAGTTTTGGGAAGGAGAATGCGATTATGAAACACAAACCGGGATTTATGTTAGCTCTGACAT
>JAGATO010000126.1 GCA_017621195.1 Bacillota bacterium
AGCGTATCGTCCTTCATGAAGTTCAGGATCTGTTTCTGTCCCTCTGAAATCTCTCCCGGACGCTGTACCCGAATGGGAGGTTCCCGGTAGACCGGTTCGTGAACCACCGGCTCTTCCGGTTTGAGATCCATGGTCTCCTGGACGCCGACGATCTTCGGCGGCGTTGCCTTCACAGCCGTCTTCTCCGCCGTTCTTTCCGCTGTCTTTTCCACCGTTCTCAGCTCTTCTGTCCTCAGCTGTTCCGCTTCCAGCCGTTCCGCCTTTGCCGCGGCTCTGTGAGCCTTCAGATTGTCGAAGAAGGCGCTGATGGGCGTGTTCACCAATAACAGTGCGCAGACCAGAATGACGGCGCCGCAGAAAATCCACAGTCCCGTCTTTCCTACGGTGGTCACCAGCGCCAGGCCGATGAGCATTCCGAACACGCCGGCGCTGTCCCCCGTCTTTCCGGTGGCAAAGCTCTCGCCGATGAATCCGATGCCGAAGGTCTCTTCCCCCGTCAGACAGAACGCGGAATTGATCACCGCCGCCATCAGAAAGATGGTGATCAGACAGATCGCGGAACGCGTTCCGATGTGTGCCGTCTGCTTGGCAAACAGCAAAATCCCGTAGATGATCAGATAATAGGGCAGTATGTAAGCCACGATACCGAAGATCCCCATGAGGAAGCTCTTGATCAGAGAGCCCACGATTCCGGTAGCTTCGGTCTGCAGGGAAATCGCCAGAAATACGCCGATGGCGATGAATACCACCGACCAGATCTCGTCGTGAATCCGGCTTTTCCGCAGGATTTCTTCTTTATGTTTCTCCCGTTCCGCTTTGTTCTTCGCCCTGGTCTCCGCCGCTTTCGCTCGGGACGACGTATTGGAAGAACCGTTGGATTTTCCGGTTTGTTTTTTTGTTTCTGCCATAAATTCCTCCGTCGATGTACGACTGACAGTTCGTACTTTTTTACCGAAATATTATACCATAAAACCTGCAGGAATCATATCATATTTTATAACAATCAACAAGGAAAGAAGGTTTTGCCTATGCCACTGTTTCAAGGAGCGGCAACCGCTCTCGTAACGCCTTTCCGGAATGGAAAACCGGATTATACAGCACTGGAACAGTTGATTCAGTTCCAGTTGGAAAACCAGATCGACGCTATCGTCAGCTGCGGCACTACAGGCGAAGCGTCCACGTTATCGTTAGAAGAACAGATCCAGGTGGTGCAGTTCACTGTTCATACTGTAAACGGCCGGGTTCCCGTCATCGCCGGGGCCGGTTCCAACGACACGAGCCTGGCTCTGACCAAAGCGAAAGCCATGGAATACGCCGGAGCCGACGGCATTCTGATGGTGACTCCCTATTACAATAAATGCTCCCAGACGGGGTTGATCAAGCATTACATCACTGTGGCCGATCAGCTGAAAACACCGATCCTTCTCTATTCGGTCGCCTCCCGTACCGGCGTCAACATCCTTCCCGATACGGTGCAGATTCTGGCCCGCCATCCCAACATCTGCGGAATCAAAGAAGCCTCCGGCAACATCTCCCAGATCGTGGCGATCTCCCGATCCTGCAGCGAGGGCTTCGCCCTCTACTCCGGAAACGACGACCAGGTGGTCCCGATTCTGTCCATGGGCGGAAGCGGCGTCATCACCACGGCGGGAAATATCATTCCCAGGGAAATGCACCAGATGGTGCAGTACTGGCTGGACGGCCAGTGGAGCGAAGCCGCCCGGATGCAGCGGGAATACAAGGAGCTGATCGACGCCCTGTTCTGCGAAGTCAACCCCATTCCCGTCAAGGCGGCCCTGGGGCTCATGGGAAAGCTGATATCGGAATACCGCCTTCCTCTGTGCGATCCCTCCGACGCCACGATGACTCGTCTGAAACAGGTTCTGACCAGATACGGGCTGATTTCCCGTTAGGGCTCCGGTACATGTTCCGTTCCGAAACAAAAATTGTACCATCTCCCGGAAAGTAAAAAACCCTGTTGAAATCAACAGGGTTTTTAGTGGCAATTTTCGTATCTTTTACCGATGCATTATGCTTCAGCTACGACCGCTTTTCCATCATAGTAATTGCAGTTCGGGCATACTCTATGGGGAAGCTTAGGTTCGTGGCACTGAGGGCAAATGGATAATGCAGGTGCAGACATCTTCATATTTGCGCTTCTTCTGGAATTTCTCTTCGCCTTGGAAGTTTTTCTCTTTGGTACTGCCATTGTGGACACCTCCTTTGCTCATTAAATACATTTTTAATCTACTGCAGTTTAAGGTCCTCAAATGGCACCCTTCAACGCTAACTATTAAATTATATAGCCTGCATCACTGCTTGTCAATACTTTTCAATAAATTTTAGTCGTTAGCTAACGCTACGGTATCTCTGGCGATCATCAGCTCTTCGTTGGTGGGGATCAGCAGAACCTTTACCTTGGAATCGTCTGCGCTGATGACGGTCTCCTTACCTCTTACCTTGTTCTTCACCAGGTCCATCTTAATTCCGAGAGCATCCATATCCTCGCAGATGATGTCTCTCATGTTCATGTCGTTTTCGCCGACGCCTGCGGTGAATACGATGGCATCTGCGCCGTTCAGCTCAGCGAAGTAAGCGCCGATGTAGAACCGAACCTTGTGAGCGAATACCTTTTCCGCCAGCTGTGCTCTGTAGTTTCCTTCTGCGGCAGCAGCTTCCACGTCACGGAAGTCGCTGGAGATACCGGAGATACCCAGAATACCGGACTTCTTATTCAGGATGTTGTTCATTTCACCCTGAGGCAGGTTTTCCTTCTGACGGATGTAAGTAACGATGGCAGGGTCAATGTCACCGGAACGGGTACCCATGACCAGACCTTCCAGCGGAGTAAAGCCCATGGAGGTGTCGATGCACTTACCGTTCTTGATGGCGGATACGGAAGCACCATTGCCCAGATGGCAGGTGATGATCTTCAGTTCTTCCAGCGGCTTACCCAGCATGTCTGCGGCTCTTTCCGCAACGTACTTGTGGGAAGTTCCGTGGAATCCGTATCTTCTGACCTTGTACTTTTCATAATATTCGTAGGGAATCGCATAGATGTAGGATTCAGCCGGCATGGTCTGATGGAATGCGGTGTCGAAGACAGCTACCATCGGTGTATTGGGCATCAGTTCCTGACATGCGCGGATACCCAGGATGTTAGGCGGATTGTGGAGAGGTGCCAGGTCGGTACATTCTTCCAGAGCCTTCATCACATCTTCCGTGATCTTTACAGAGCACGCATACTTTTCACCGGCATGAACAACGCGGTGACCAACGGCTTCGATTTCAGCCATGGATTTAGCTACGCCGTGATCGGCGTCAACGATGGCATCCAGAACGTGACCGATGGCATCCTTGTGGTCGTCCATGGGAACTTCCAGAACGAACTTTTCCTGTCCGATTTTTTCGTGCTTCAGAACGGAACCGTTGATACCGATTCTTTCAACCAGTCCTTTGCACAGCAGAGATTCATCTTCCATCTGGAGCACCTGGTACTTCAGCGAAGAGCTTCCGCAGTTGATGACTAATACCTTCATTGCTTTCTCCTTCGATCTTCAATCAATTTCGTTTGTTAATTATTTCTCAATCCCCGAATGACAGACAATGCCCGCGTCGCAGGACACAGGCACATACTTCGGACATTCTATTAAAGATTACCAGAATCATTATATCCCGAAACCGTTCCACAATTCAAGAGCTTTTTGTGGTTTTTTCGTTTTTATGCCCAATATATGGAGTGGTTACGAAGTCCGAGCCGTCGTAAAGCGCTTCGCCCTGAGCCAGGCGGCAAACGTCCGCTGCCCGGACGTCCCATTTCAGCGAAAGGAGACGACTCTGACCGGCATCGCCTTCGACCGCCACCTCTCCCCTGACGATCCGCTTCTCCTCCTTGGACAGCTCCCGGTTCAGATTGGTGTACCCAAAGTGCCTCCGCGTCAGCTTGATCTGACGCAGCAGACCGGCGCCCGCTTCGCTGCAGCCCAATACGCGGGCGTACAGTCCCTCCTTCATGGCCGTCTCCTTCAGCCGCTGAAACTCCGAATCAGTCGTTCCCACCAGCGCGTGCATCAACAGGCGACGCAGACGGGCCGTCGGATAGCGGCCGGAGGCCGCAGCTGCCAGAAGCTCCTCCGCGGTTCGGCATTGGGGAAGGGCGTTCCACAGCCGATACTCCAGACCTTCGCTGCAGCCATAGACCGATCGGAGGCCCTCCGGTCCCAGCTGCAACAATCGATACAGGATCATGCCGTCCAGTCCGTCGGTTTCACACGGGCAAAGCCCGTCTCTGCCTTCCAGAACCCTCCTCGTCTCCGCAGGCAGAGCGCTTCTCGCCTCTTCCCGGCGCTGCTCTTTCCATGCGCGGCGAATGGCCGTTGCACTTGAAAACCGCAGTTCACCTTCCCCGGGTTCTTGAATTTCGGAGTCGTGATAGCCTCCCCGGCGTAGGACTCCGTGAGGAGCCATGGCGGTTTTCTGAAGCAGCAGCTGTCTCACATATTCCGCACCCAGAATGTCGTTGGGCCTGTCCCACGCCGTCTCCCGGTCGATCTTCCCATCCTTTTCCGGCAGGAAATTCAGCAGCGCCCGGCTTCGGGCCACCGGATAGGAAAGTCCCTCCACCATCCCCCCGGCAATGGCCGCCTGGAAGGCATCCTCGTTCTGCACCGAAGCGCTGGCCATGGAGATCAACGTTTCGGGATCGCTTTCACAGCCGAAGACCAGATCCGTCACGCAGCCCAGACTGCGAAGCACCGCCATGCCGCCCCGGGCAAATTCCTCAGCACTGTTGCAGGCGAAGGCAAAAGGAAGCTCCAGAACCAGATCCACACCGTTTTCCACGGCCATGGCTGCCCGCGTCCATTTGTCCCAGGCCGCCGCCTCTCCGCGCTGTGTCACAGACCCGCTGATGACGGCCACGGCGATCTGCGCTCCGGTCACGGCTTTGGCCTGTTCCAGATGATATTTGTGTCCGTTGTGAAACGGATTGTATTCCGCGATGATCCCTACGATTTTCATACGTTCTCTCTTCTTCGTTTTTCTTTCATTTGAATTATCTTTTTCTCCACGGTGTACAGGAGACGGTCAATCGCCATCAGAACCGCCATCAACGCGATGATGCAGCCCACGGAACGAGCGGAAAAGATCAGGCTGTGGATGCCGCCCAAAACGCGGACGGCCTCACGGTCCGAACCGTACACCAGGCCTGTTGCCGCATCCAACATTCCCAGCCTCTGGGAAAACATCGCCGCCGTCATGGTAAGAAATGCGGCCAGACATCCGTGGCAGAACTTCATACACAGGTAAAATCGGCTTTCGATGCGGCTTTCCGCTAACATGGAAAGGGACTGACCGGCGATGGACAGGCCTCCGAAGGCCAGAAAAAAGCCGCACAGCGCCAGGCGAAAGGGTCCGCTGATTCTCGTCAGCCTTGCCGCAGCATCGCACCCCATGGTCATTTCCAATACGCCCTTCATCACTGCTCCGTTCCACGGCCGCGGAAGTGCGGCCAACAGTCCGGAAAACTGCAGAAACTCCGACGCGATGGAAAAGATCACGATGTAACCGCAGATCTGCGCCAGGGAACGAAACGCGCTGATGATCCCGTCGCTGAGATCCTCCGCCGCGGACCGACGCCTCGCTCCGGAAGCCAACGATGTACCGACCGTCGTTCCTGAACCGGAGGCAACAGCCGTTTCCGTGGGCAGGAGAATCCGTCCGAACAGCAGGCCGTTAAGCAACGCCGCCGCGTAGTGGCACAAAGCGATCAGATAGCCGCAGGCGGCGCTTCCCAGCATGGCGCATCCCACCGTTCCCACCAGGAACAGTGGGCCGGATACGCAGGAAAAGGATAAGATACGCTTTCCCTCCAGAGGCGACAGCTTTCCGGCGCGGCAGTAATCCCCCACCAGCTTGGCAGCCATGGGATAGCCGGAGAACGCGCTGACGATGAAGATGAAGGCACCGATACCACCGCAGCCGTACACTCGGCGAACTGCCGGTTCCAGCAGGTGACCGATCCTCTCCGGCAGCCGAATCCGGATCATGAAATTGACGGCCACGAAAAAGGGAAACAGCGTGGGAAGCACCGTACCTGCAAAGAGGTTCAGCCCCGAGCGGCACCCATTGACCGCAATTTCGGGAAATGCCACCATGAGAAAACAGCCGGCGATGGTAAGAGCGCCGGCTGTCATATATGTTTTTTTCGTTGAATTCCAATGCGCTCTCTTCATACTTCAGGATATGCGTCGGAGCGCTCCTTCATTCTCCTATTTTTCGGAATCCATCTGCGCCTGATAGATCATGTCCTTGATCTCGCCGCGGTTATCGGAGATCGTGGTGTTGATCTTTTCAAAGGTGTCCTGAATGTGGTTGAACATGTCGTTGAAGTAAGCCGCATTCAGCTGATCCATCTTATCCTGGAAGTTGTATAAGATGCTGTCCACGTATTCGAAGGTGCTCAGCTTTAAACTTCTGGCATTGGCATCCGCCACGCGCATGATCTCATCCGCTCTCTTCTTGGCCTTGACGGTAATGTCATCCTGCTCCACCATGGCCTCCGCCTGTGCCTTGGCGTCCCTCAAAATGGTTTCGTATTCCGCCTTGGCTTCGTCCAGAATTCGCTGGCGCTCGTCCTTGATCCACTTCGCCTGTTCGATTTCATCCGGCAGCTCCACGCGGATCTCCTTGACGATCTCCAACAGCTCATCCGAATCCACCATGATCTTTCCCGACAGGGGAAATCCCGGCGCCGTATCTACAATTTCTTCAATTTCATCGAGCAATTCCAATACCTTCATCTCATTTTCCTCCCTTACCTTCTCGCTTCTCTTTCATGTATTTCAATACATTATCCGGTACCAGTCCTTCCACCGTTCCGCCCAGAAGGAATACTTCTTTGATCATGCTGGAACTGATGAAGGAATGTTCCGGAGTTGTCATCAAAAAGATGGTCTCGATGCCGTCATCGTATAATCTATCGTTCATCTGTGCCATCTGGATTTCATATTCGAAGTCCGTGGTCGCCCGCAGTCCGCGAACCACCGCCTGTATTCCGTTGGAATTGACGTAATCCGCCAGCAGGCCGCTGAAGGAATCCACCTCCACATTGTTCAGATGCGCTGTGGCTTCGCGAATCATATCCATCCGCTCCTGAACTGTAAAATACGGCACTTTCGATTTATTCTCCACCACGCCTACCACGATGGTATCGCAGAGGGCCGACGCGCGGTTGATCAGATCCAGATGTCCGCAGGTAATCGGATCAAAGGATCCGGCAAATAACGCTTTTTTCATCTCAGTCTATGTCCTCTTCTTCTTCCGGATATCCATACACGGTGACGAGAATGGTTCCGTATTTTCGTTCTTTGATGACGTTCAGGCCACAGATTTCCTGCGGCAGAGGGTCGTCTGCCAGATGCTCGGCAACCACGATCCCCCAGGACGCCAATACGCCACATTCCGCAATGCGCTTCAGGCAATCGGG
>JAGATO010000127.1 GCA_017621195.1 Bacillota bacterium
CTCAGGTAGAAGCCGCGCTTAACGTCGCCGTGGATGCATTCCAGAACCATGTCCTCCGGAAGGCAGTGCTCCACCAGATCCTCCGCCGTATGGGCCATCTTCCGGTAAGCGATGGACTTGGAAACGATATTGGAAATGTCCTGAGGCAGCGGGCCAAAGATAGTGGGCCGGGTCACAAGAACCTCCTCTCCCACGCCGATCAGCAGATCCGCGTTTCTTCCCAGGACGGGATACAGCATTTCGAAGTGCTCCACGATGACGCGGCGTCCCTTGGACAAGGCGCACTTGACCGCGTCCGCCAGCACGTGAATCTGCGTAAAGCCCGTTTCAAAGCGCATATCCATGTGATAGGTGTGAGGCGCATAAAAGCCCTCGTCCTCATCCACGCTCAGAATGGGCAGCGGGCGGACGTTGACACCGTTGTCGTCGTTGGACAGTTCCAATCCCGGAAACATTCCCTTGATCAGCATGCTCTTTCCGGAACCGGCTTCGCCGATAATACCGATCAGCTGGTCAAAGGGAGTCATGTACTGCTGGGCGATCTGCATTCCCAGACGGGTCATGCGGACGTTTCCACGAGGCGCAAAGAATACGCTGTACAGGTGATTCTGCTGAATGTAATTTTTAATAAAATTTGCCATGGTCTCCTCCAAATCTTCATCGTGCGACATCGGCTTTGTTTCAGTATATTCCTTTTTGGCGTCCTCTGCAATGCTCTACCGGAAGAACTGGCTCCAAAATCTCCCGCGCCGAGGTTGTCCCGCGGCAACCGCTACGCGACGCTGAGCGTCGATTTCCTCCTGCGTCGGAAAGACTCTGGCCGTCGCCGGACCCGAGGGAACGATCCGTACCACCGTCACCGCCGGTCGGGAGGGCTTTGCCGCTCGATCCGGTGTGTCCATCTTGATGGCTCCCACGGTCAGAAACTCGATGGCCGCCATCTTCCCCATGGTTTTCAGGCCGCGGATCACCCTCGCCCTGTCGCCGGTCTTCACACCTATGACCACGTTTCCCGCTTCCATCACCACGACGGAAGCGTTGGCAGCCACGTTTTTCACCAGAGCTCCTCCGGCCCGCTTCAGATCCCGTCCGCCGGTCTTCACCATCTCTTTGTCGCGCCGAACCGCGCCGGTGATCACATCCGCCGTTCCGCTCAGCGCATGACCGGCGATCTCTCCCGTCAAAATCGCGGAATCTACGATATTTTCTCCCAGCTGGTCGATCTCCTGCTGTCCGGTCAGCTTCCCTGCCAGGGAGACGGCGCCTCCCACCGTACCGCCCAGTACAGCACCGACGCAGACTCCCGCTTGTTTGAATACCTTCATGAGGGTTCCCCCTTTCTAAAATCGGATCGTCCTCTCCAATTTCTGACGAAGCAGTTCCTTCTCTTCTTCCTCCGTAGGCCAAACGTTCGCCGTTCTCGGCCCCCTGGCCAGCACCTTTACCACCGTCGTGACCAACACTCCCGGCGCTTCCGCCAATTCCGGTACATCCCCAACATTCCTCGGCTCTTCCGCCACTTCCGCCTCGTCCGAAGTATCCGTTTCATCCGGTGTTTCCGATGCGTTCTGTACCTCCGAACAGTTCGTTCGCCGGAGTTCTTCTTCGGCTTTCCCCTTCATGGCAGCGACGACACCTGCCATGGCGCCGATGGCCCCGGCCAAAATCAACAGCTTCGATGTTTTCTTCATATCTTTCTTCCTCCATATCCCCGGTATGTATTCTGTCTCTGTCCTCTCCGGTCATTCCGGCCAAAAAACAAATAACCCCACGAGCTGAGTTCGTGAGGCTACCTGCATATGAAGCGAGCTTTCGTTCGCTGTTACAACTCTAACATAGACTCAACCGTTTGTCCAACTTTTTTTGACGAAAAATATCATTTTTTTGCGTTTTCCTCAAAAAATCCGATTATTATTGCTCGATTTTGAAGAATATTGTTCGTCTTTTCCTTGGTAGTATACCCGGTTTTCGTCAAAAAATCAACTGCTTTCTCTTTCGCCCACACTTTGCACAGCTACAGCGACGTGTTTTCTCCCGTCTCCTCCGGAGTCAGCAGCTTCCGATAGCTCAGATCCATGCCGATCGCTCCGATCGGCGCGGTGATCAGGATGGATAGAACCGCCACGGACAACACCATTTCGCCGCAGGGCAACCCCAGCGCCAGCGGAACTCCGCCGATTGCCGCCTGTACCGTGGCCTTCGGCAGGTAGGCGATGACGCAGTACAGCCGCTCCTTCCCGTTCAGCGGCGTACCCCACACGCAGAGCCACACGCCCAGCGAACGCAGCGCCAGTCCCAGCAGGATCATCCCTACGGCTCCCAGCCCAGCGTTCAACGTGTAGCGAACATCTACGGCCGCACCCACCAAAACGAATAAAATCACTTCTGCGGCAAGCCACAGCTTTCCGTATTTTTCCCGAAGTCGTCCGGTCACTTCCGGAACGCTGCGCATAGCCAAAGCGATGGCCATGCTCATGATTGCCAACAGTCCGGACACGGCAACTATGCCGTCCAGCCAATCCTCCACCGCCAAAAGCAGAAACGCCGTACCCAGGACCAGGATGACTTTCATGCTGTTACGCACCAGATGGCGATGGGCGTAGCTGGTTTCGAAGAACCACGCCAAAAGGATGCCGGTCGCTGCGCCCAAGGCGATGCCGGTGACAATGGAAACCGGGATATCCACAAAGCTCATGACGCTGGCGCTTTCCCCTTGGGCCATGCCTACGAAGGCGGTGAACAGAACGATGACGAACACATCGTCCAGCGACGCACCGGCCAGAATCATCTGGGGAATACCCTGACGCGTTCCGTAGCCTTCTTCCATGAGCTGCACCATCCGAGGAACGACCACCGCAGGCGACACCGCGCCCAGGACGGCGCCCATGATGGCACCGTCCAGCCGATTGACGCCAAGGATCGCCGGCCCCAGCCACACGAAGGCCGCGATCTCCATCATTGCCGGGAGAAACGACAGCAGAATGGCCGGGCGTCCTACCCTTTTCCGGTCTTCCAGATCCAGAGACAGTCCTGCTTTGATCAGGATGATGACCAGCGCCATTTGCCGCAGGTCCGCCGAAATTCCCAGGATGGACGGATCCAGCCAATCCAGTAC
>JAGATO010000128.1 GCA_017621195.1 Bacillota bacterium
GGTACCGTGAAAAAGGAAACAGGTGAAAATCCTGTACGAACTCGTCACTGTAAGCGGGAAGTGCGAAGTCAGAATGCCACTGAGAAATTGGGAAGGCGGCTTCGCATGGCGATCCGTAAGTCAGGAGACTTGCCTGCCGTGATTCGGGGACAACCCCGGGACCACGAGTAACTGGTCGCAGAGTGCTGAAGTACAATTGCATCTATGCGCCCTCTTATTCGATGTCCTCAATTTCGTGAGGACATTTTTACATGTGCGAAACGTTCGCAGTAAAGAAAAGGAGGAACAACATGAAGAAAAAGCTCTCGATTTTATTGGTGGCAGTGATGGCCTTTGCGGTGATCTTTGCCGGATGCGGCACAAACCAGGCTCCTGTCGAAGAAGGTCTCTCGGATCAGGAAGCCGCCGATCAGGTGGCCGCACTGATCGATGCCATCTATGTGCAGAAGAGAACCGAGGATACGGACGCCCAGTGTGAAGCGGCAAAGGCTGCCTGGGATGCGCTGACCGATGCTCAGAAGGAGCTGGTGGAAGGCGAGTTCGCGGATCCGGACTACTTCGGAAGAGATACGGGCGATGCCTCGAAGGATGACCCACGCAACGGTGACGACATCGGTGAAAACGAACTGCTGGTAGTCAGCTTCGGTACTTCTTTTAACGACAGCCGCGTGGCTGACATCAAGGGAATCGAAGATGCGCTGCAGGAGGCCAACCCTGACTGGTCCGTCAGAAGAGCATTCACGGCACAGATCATCATCAACCACATTCAGGCCCGTGACGGTGAACGCATCGACAACATGGAGCAGGCTCTGGAACGCGCCGTTGCCAACGGCGTAAAGAACCTGGTGGTTCAGCCCACCCATCTGATGCACGGCGCGGAATACGACGAGCTGATGGATTCCGTAGAAGCTTACAGAGACAAGTTTGAAACCGTCAAGGTTGCAGAACCTCTGCTGGGTGAAGTGGGTTCTGACGCTACGGTGATCAATGCGGATAAGGCTGCGGTAGCGGAAGCCGTAACGGCAGAAGCGGTAAAGGACGCCGGTTACGACAGTCTGGATGCTGCCAAAGAAGACGGTGTTGCATTCGTATTCCTGGGCCACGGAACCTCCCATACCGCCAAGGTGTCCTACAGTCAGATGCAGACCCAGATGGGACAGTTGGGCTACGACAATGTCTTCGTAGGAACGGTAGAAGGTGAACCGGAAAATACCTCCTGTGAAGCAGTGATCGAGGCTGTAGTACAGGCCGGATATTCCAAGGTAATCCTTCGTCCGCTGATGGTCGTTGCCGGTGACCACGCCAACAACGATATGGCAGGCGATGATGAGGACTCCTGGAAGAGCATGTTTATTGCTTCCGGAAGCTTCGACAGCGTCGATGCGCAGATCGCTGGTCTGGGACAGATCGAAGCGGTACAGAAGCTCTATGTAGAACATACCGCAGCTGTAATGAAATAAGTAAAAAGTAAGGAACGATACCATGATGAAAAAGATAATTGCATTCCTGTGTATGCTGGCTCTGCTGTGCGTCTCCCTTGCGGGGTGTGGCGATGCAGGGACTTCCGGTCAGGAACAGAACATTGACAATACTCACAGCTCTCAGTTGGAGGACGGAACGTATACCGCCGAGTTCAATACGGACAGCGGCATGTTCCACGTCAACGAGGCCTGCGACGGAAAGGGGACTCTGACGGTCCGTGATGGGGATATGACGATTCACGTCTCTCTGACATCTAAGAACATCGTAAATCTGTTCTTAGGGCTGGCGGAGGATGCGCAGAAGGAAGGCGCGCAGCTCCTGGAACCGACGGTGGATGCGGTTACCTACAGCGACGGATACACGGAAGATGTCTACGGGTTTGACATTCCCGTCCCTGTGCTGGATGAGGAATTCGATCTGGCCATCATCGGGAAAAAAGGGACCTGGTACGACCACAAGGTCAGCGTATCCAATCCGAAAAAGGTGGAATAACATCGGTTTTGTTCAATTAGCCCCCGCCGGCTCAGGCGGGGGCAGATTTGTATCTGTGTACAGCAGTTTTGTTGAGCGAATGGAGAAATAGAGATGAAAAAAGTGTTGCGAAATCTATGCCTGTTTCTGATCCTCTGCGGTCTGAGCGGGATTCCCATGATCGTCTGTGCAGAAGAAGAACCGGTGTCCTTAGAGCTTCCGGATGGAGAATACGCCATCGATGTGACGCTGGAAGGGGGGACCGGCAGAACGACCGTGGCTTCTCCCGCCGTTCTGATCGTAAAGGAAGGGATGGCCTACGCCCGGATCCAGTGGAGCAGCTCCCACTACGACTATATGAAGATCGGAGAAGAGAAGTATCTGCCGGTGAATACGGAGGGTGATTCCGTATTTGAAATTCCCGTTACCGTCATGGATCAGCCCATGGCGGTCGTCGCCGATACCACGGCCATGAGCGCGCCCCACGAAATTGAATATTCGCTGACGTTCCATTCCGACGGAATCTCGGCGGAAAGCGAGTCCGGCGTATCCTATGTGTATGCGCTGCTTCTTTTGTTGGGGGCGGCCGGCGTTGTCGCCGTCGTCCTGATGATGCGAAGGAGGAAACGATAGCATGAAGAAGAAACTGACAGCGCTGTTCCTTATCGTTTCCATGGTGATATCCATGGCGGCCTGCGGATCGGGAGGAAGCGACGGTGAGAACAGCACGGAGATTAGCAGTGAACTGACCTTTGATCACAGCATGGAATTGAAGTACGCCAGGGAATTTTCCGTGGACTATTATCAGGACGGCTTCGCTTTACTGACCATCGCCAAGGACGGGCGGTATCTGGTGGTTCCGGAGGGAAAGACGGCGCCGGAGGATCTGAAGGATGATATCGTAGTCTTACAGAAGCCGTTGGATCACATCTATCTGGCAGCTTCCGCCGTCATGGATATGTTTTTGAAGATGGACGCTCTGGATACCATCCGGTTCAGTGCATTGAAGCAGAATTCCTGGTACATCGGAGAGATCCGTCAGGTCATGGAGCAGGGGGACATCCTTTACGCCGGAAGCTATTCCGCTCCGGATTACGAGAAGATCCTGGCGGAGCAGTGCAGCCTTGCCATCGAAAATACCATGATCTACCACACGCCGGAAGTGAAAGAACAGCTGACGAAGTTCGGTATTCCGGTTCTGGTGGACTATTCCAGCTATGAATCGGAACCGTTGGGAAGAACGGAATGGGTCCGTCTCTACGGTCTTCTCACCGACAGGGAAGAGGCGGCCGATGCGGCTTTCGAAGAACAGGTCAAGGCCTTTGAGGAGATCAGCGAGGCGGAACCGTCCGGAAAGACGGTGGCCTTTTTCTACATCACCAGCAACGGTGAAGTCAACGTCCGCAGCTCTTCGGATTACCTGCCGACCATGATCGAAATGGCGGGCGGAAGCTACGTCTTCGACCACGTGGGAGACGAGGACTCTGCCACTTCCACCGTCAGTCTGCCCATGGAAGAGTTCTACGTAGGGGCAAAGGACGCAGATTATGTGGTGTACAACAGCACCATTGACGGGGAGCTTTCCTCCATCGACGATCTGCTGGCCAAAAGCAGCCTGCTGTCTAACCTGAAGGCGGTACAGGAGGGGAATGTATATTGTACGACGAAGAACCTGTACCAGTCCTCCATGGAGCTGGGAACGATCATTTCCGACCTCCACAAGATGATGGCCGGGGATGACAGCTCTTTGACGTACCTCTATCGATTGGAGTAACCATGAACCAAAAACGCTATTTTATTTCATTTTCCATATTGATCGTCCTGCTGATCGCCTTTCTGGCAGTCAATTTGTGTGCCGGAAGCGTGTCCATCTCCCTGTCGGAGGTGTGGAATTGTCTGCGGGGCAGGGAAACGGATCGGGTGATCTCGGATATCGTTTTGCAAATCCGCTTTCCCCGGGCAATGGCTGCGGTGATTCTGGGCGGAGCGCTGGCACTGTCGGGCTACCTGCTGCAGACCTTTTTCCACAATCCCATTGCCAGCCCCTTCATCCTGGGAATTTCCTCCGGCGCAAAGCTGGTGGTGGCGCTGGTCATGGTGTTCACCCTCCGGTATTCCGTTCAGGTGGGTTCCGTGGGAATGATCCTGGCTGCGTTTCTGGGAGCCATGATTTCCATGGCCTTCGTTCTTCTGATGGCGAAAGCGCTGGACAAAATGTCCACGCTGATCATCAGCGGCGTCATGATCGGCTACATCTGTTCGGCGATTACGGACTTCGTGGTGACCTTTGCGGATGATTCCAACATCGTCAACCTTCACAACTGGTCCAAGGGAAGCTTTTCCGGCCTGGACTGGAATAACGTGATCGTCATGGCACTGGTGACGTTCGTTTCTCTCTTTCTGGTCTTCTGCATGTCCAAGCCGATCAGCGCTTACCAGATGGGTGAATCCTACGCCCAGAACATGGGACTGAATCTGCCTCTGTTCCGCACCATTCTGGTGGTGTTGTCCAGCGTTCTTTCGGCCTGCGTCACGGCCTTTGCTGGGCCCGTATCCTTCGTAGGGATGGCGGTTCCTCATCTGATCAAGGGACTGTTCCGCACGTCGAAGCCGATTCTTCTGATCCCCGGATGCTTTTTGGGCGGGTCCATTTTCTGCCTGCTTTGCGATCTGTTGGCCAGAACCCTGTTTTCGCCTACGGAATTGAGCATCAGTTCGGTGACGGCTGTATTCGGTGCTCCCATCGTCATCTATATTATGATCAACCGTAAGAAGGAGAAGGCGTAGTGAGATCGATGAACGAGTTTTATTTTTACACAGAAGGACTGGCCGTGGGTTATCACGGCGTTCCGCTGATCAAAAACATAGAGATTCGGGTCAGGAGAGGCGAGATCCTTACGCTGATCGGCCCCAACGGCGCAGGAAAGACTACGATTCTGCGCAGCATCATCCAGCAGCTTCAGCCTCTGGACGGACGGGTGTATCTGGACGGCGGCGAGGTGTCGAAGCTCACCGGCAACCAGCTGGCCCGGCGGCTGTCCGTGGTTCTGACCGAGAGAGTACGTCCGGAGCTGATGAGCTGCGAGGACGTGGTTGCCACCGGTCGGTATCCCTATACGGGCAAGTTCGGAATCCTGTCGGAGGACGACCGCCGCATCGTGAAGGAGTCCATGGAACTGATCCATATTTCGGAGCTGGCGGACCGCAGCTTTACCCAGATCAGCGACGGACAGAAGCAGCGGGTCATGCTGGCCCGAGCCATCTGTCAGGAGCCGGAGGTCATCGTGCTGGACGAGCCCACCTCGTTTCTGGATATCCGCTATAAGCTGGAATTCCTGTCCATTCTGCAGTCCATGACCCGGAAGAAGAACCTTTCCGTCATCATGTCTCTCCACGAGCTGGATCTGGCGGAGCGCATCTCCGATCAGATCGTCTGCGTCAAGGGAGACCATGTTGACCGGTTCGGACCTCCGGAAGAGATCTTCACCCCGGGCTATATCCGTCAGCTGTATCAGATGACGGCGGGAACGTACGAGGAGAGGACGGGCGATGTGGAGCTGGAGGCGGTTCGCGGCGAGCCGCAGGTGTTCGTCATCGCCGGGAACGGATCGGGAACGCCGGTATTTCGCCGGTTGCAGCGGGAGGGGATTCCCTTCGCTGCAGGTATCCTGTGGGAGAACGATTTGGATTTTCCGGCGGCAAAGGCCCTGGCGGCGGAGCTGATCTCCGTCGAAGCGTTCCGTCCCATGGGAAGCTGTGAGACGGAGCAGGCGAAACAGGTGATGGAGCGGTGCGGCCGCGTGATTTGCGCTCTGCCTGTGGCGGAATTGAAATCGCTTGTGGGCGGACCGGGCCAGCCTCTGCAGGAGCTGTATCGGTATGCGATGGATCGCGGATGGATCAAGGACACGAATGACAAAAATGATGATTAGTCTGAATAATCAATTCATAATAAATGATAAATTGCATTGATTGTCATTGGGGTATATAATTTAGAAAAAATAAATGCATGAAGATCCGATCATCGAGGAGGAACAACCAATGGTAGATATCTTATTTATTTCGGATTATGTCTGTCCCAATTGTATCGTTGCCAAGGCCGCGCTGAAGGAAGCGCTGAAGGAGAGCGGAATCGAAGCCAATATCACCTGGCAGCCCTATGAGCTGACCGTGGAACCGGCGCCCAGAGTGGACACGTATCACGACGAAAAGAGAAAGGCAGGCTATCAGATTCTGGTGGAGCCGGCCAAAAAATTGGGCATCGACATTAAACTGCCGCCGGCTGTCATTCCCCGTCCCTATTCCCGTCTGGCCTTTGAAGGGTGGTATTTCGCCTGCGATCACGGAAAGGGCGAAGAATACAACGATGCGATCTACAACGCCTACTTCATCGATGAAAAGGATATCGGACAGCTGGACGTTCTGACGGAGCTGGCAGAGGGACTGGGACTGTCCGGCGATGCGTTCCGGAAGGCGCTGGAAGAGGGAACGTATTCCGAAGTGGAAAAGAAAGCGGTGGATTATTCCAAAAACGTGCTGAAGCCGGAGGGAGTTCCCACCATGTACGTCAATGGAACGAAGGTTTCCATCGATAAGTATACGAAAGAAGAGATGATCGAGATTTTACAGGGGACGAAGACCGAGGCCAAGGGCGGCGGAATTTACTGCAGTCCCGACGGCTGTTACATCGGCGACCTGCTGGGAGAAGAATAGAAAACCTGTTTTTTGTGGTGAAAACCGGATCGCTGTGGTAAAATAATTGTAATAGTTGGGAACCTGAATCCAATGAAATTTCTATAGGAGGTATGACTGATGAAAGTATTTATTAGCGCCGATATCGAAGGTGTAAGCGGTATTACCAGCTGGGCAGCCACCGAATATGGCGGAAAGGGATATGAAGCCGCCTGCCGACAGATGTCGCTGGAAACGGCTGCTGCCTGCCGGGCAGCCCTGGCCTGCGGCTATGATGTGGTGGTCAAGGACGGCCACGAGGATGCCATGAACATCGATCACAATCTTCTTCCCAAGGGCGTGGAGCTGATCTCCGGCTGGACCTGTTCGCCTCTGTCCATGCTGGGAGGTTTGGACGAATCCTTCGACGGAATCATCTACATCGGCTATCACGCGGCTGCCTGGACCAGCGCCAGTCCGCTGAAGCATACCTGCGAAGACTATCTGTACAACTGGTTTAAGATCAACGGAGAATACGCGTCCGAGTTCACGATCAACTCCGGCGTTGCGGATCAGTTCGGCGTTCCGTCCCTGTTCCTGTCCGGCGATGAAGGAATCTGCCGCGAGGCGGAGGCTGCCTATCCCGGTATCGTAACGCTGCCTACAAAGCGCGGCGTAGGAGATGCCACCTGGAACCGTCATCCCCAACAGGTCATCGAAGAGATCGAAGCGGCGGTGCGCGAGGTGTTGTCCAAGCCGCTGCCCAAAGCCCGTCCGCTGGCCGATTCCTATACGATGACGGTGTGCTATAAGCAGTTCCAGAAGGCCATGACGGCGTCCTGGTTCCCTGGCGTAAAGAAGCTGGATGATTTCACCGTTTCGTATACGGCGGATCGTCCTACGGAGCTGTCCCGGTGCCGGTATTTCATCGGATAGGTGATACGGAAGAAAAAGATTGACAGAAAAACGATCGTTTCCTACAATGAAGGTGAACGATCGTTTTTTATTTCGGAGGAAATGCCATGAACAATACGAAAGAGGCCATTCTTGTTACGGCGCTGGAGCTGTTCGGAAGGGACGGATACGAGGGCGTTTCGGTCAGTCAGATCGCCGAACAACTGGGAATGACCAAGGGGGCGCTGTACAAACACTACACCAACAAGCGGGATATCTTCGATCACATCCTTCGCCGGATGGAGGAAATGGACGGGATTCGGGCCGGCGAGTTCGGGCTTCCGGAGGGTACGCTGGCGGAGATGGAAGAAAAGTATCGCTGCGCTTCCCTCGATCAGCTGGGAAGCTACTGCAAAGCCCAGTTCGCCTATTGGACGGAGGATGGGTTTGCGGCCTCCTTCCGCAGGATGCTGACGCTGGAGCAGTTTCGAAATGAGGAGATGCAGGCTCTGTACCAGCAGTATCTGGTGGGAGGTCCGGTGGCGTACTGCATTGACCTTCTGCGGTCCATGGGGATCTCTCGCGCCAGGGAACGGGCCGTGGAGCTTTACGCCTCCATGTTTTTGTTCTACAGTCTGTACGACGGTGCGGAGGATCGATCGGCGGTGACGAAGTGGCTGGGGGAGACGGTGGACCGGTGGGTTGAGAACACCGTTCGGGAAGAGGCCGATCGGAATGAGATCGACCGGAAAGAACGGGAAGCGAAAGCAGAGAAAGAGGAAGGGAAAGGGGAAGGAAAATGAGCCGAAGGGGAAGAGTGATTTCTCAGGAAAAGGAGTTTTATCGTGTGATGACGGAAGCGGACGGTCAGGAATGGCTGGCCCGGGTATCGGGAGCCTTTCGCTACCGGGCAGAAAGTCCGTCGGAGTTTCCCACGGTGGGAGACTACGTTATGGTGGAAGCGGGAGACGGTGGCGGAGTTTCCATCATCAGCGAATTGCTTCCGCGGACCAGCGCATTTCTCCGCAAAGCGGCCGGTACCGGTCAGACGGAGCAGATGGTTGCTGCCAATATCGATACGGTATTTCTGTGCATGGCGCTGAATAACGACTTCAACCTGCGCCGGTTGGAACGGTATCTGTCCATCGGCTGGGACAGCGGCGCTGTGCCGGTAGTGGTACTGACGAAGACGGATCTCTGCGGCGATCTGGAGGAAAAGCGCCTGGCGGTGGCAGAGGTTGCCATCGGCGCCGATGTGGTGGAGACCACGGCGCTGGAAGACGGAGGAACGGACGTTTTGAAGCCGTATCTGGCGCCGGAAAAGACGGTGGCCTTTCTGGGATCGTCTGGAGTGGGAAAGTCCACGCTGATCAACTGTCTTTTGGGCGA
>JAGATO010000129.1 GCA_017621195.1 Bacillota bacterium
GGCGCCGGGGGTCTGGGAAACAGCGGTGATGACGTCGCCGGTGGAGGTCAGCTCCTGACGGGACGGGCAGGCGTCCTCGGTGCCGGTGACGGACTCGAAGCCGTCGCGGGTACCGGAGCTGGCTTCACGTCCGATGAGGACGATCTCCAGATCTTCGCCGCCAACCTCGGACCAGTTGGTGATGGCACCGGTGTAGATGGCGGCGATCTGCTCCACGGTCAGGTCCTCGACAGGGTTCTCGGGGTTGACGATGACGGCGATGCCGTCGTAGGCCAGGATGGTCTCGGTCAGACCCTGAGCCTTTTCCTCGTCCTTCAGGTTACGGGAAGCCAGGCCGATGTCGCAGCGGCCTTCCAGAACAGCGGTGATACCGGCGGAGGAACCGCTGGGGTTGTAGGTGACTTCCACGCCGCTGTTCGCGCCCTCGAAGGTCTCCTTCAGAGCGCCGATGACCTTCTCCATGGAGGTGGAGCCGTCGGTGGAAACCTTATCCCCGCCGCCGCAGGCTGCCAGGCTCAGCGCCATGACTGCCACCAGAAGAATGCTGATAAACTTTTTCATAAGTAAGAATCTCCTTTGTTTTTTGGTTTGGAACTTGCGTTCTTTATGAGTTCATCATACGCTTTGGATGTAAAATGAGAAACCGCAGGGTGGTAAAATCTTTGTCAAATGATTCACGCAAATGTAAAATTCGGCTTACAAAGCTGTAAGCCGAATGGATGTATTACTTCTTTGTCAGCATCAGTCCTGCACACATTGCCGTAAAGGGTGCCACGCTCACCAGACCGAAGGAACCGATGACGGTATGGATGATCTCCGCCGCCACATATTTGTAATTCAGGATATGCTCGATAGGCGTTCCCTGAGCCATGAAGACCATCAGCAGGGCAATATAGCCGCCGGAATAGGCCAGCAGCAGAGTGGTAGTCATAGTTCCCATAGCGGCCCTGCCCACATTCATGCCAGATTTCACTGCTTCCCATGGCTTAATATCCGGTTTCTTCTCTACAACTTCGTGTACGGCAGAGGTGATATCCACCGAAAGATCCATCACCGCGCCGGAAGAACCAAGGAAAATGGAGGCCATAAAAATCTGCGTCAGGTTCAGGTCCTGGAACCCGGCGTACAGCAAACTTTCGGAATAGGCCATGACCGCGCCATGGATCTTGAACAGATCCGTAAATGCGATACCCAGCACTGCCGTCACCAGAATACCCAGAAACGAGCCGCTGACTGCCGCCGCGCACCGCCGGTCAAATCCGTAGACCAGAGCGATGATCATGGTCGTCAGCAGCAGTGTCACTGCCAGACCGATCCAGATGGGATTGAAGCCCTTCAAATAGAGCGGAACCAGCAGCTTCCAGATGGCCAGCACCGTCAGTGCGAAAGAAAAAATCGCCCGCAGGCCTGTCTTTCCCGCAAACAGAACCAGAAAGACCACGAACATGGCTGCCATCACCAGCTCCCAGGAGATGCGGTAATGATCGATCATAGTCACATTGGTAATGTTCTCCCCGTCATGGCTGATGACCACCAGCGCCTTGTCGCCGATTTCAAAGAGCTTGTCCTGCTCCAGGCTGCCCTGAAGCATATTGACGCCCACGGCGGTCTGTCCCTTGAATTCGCCGTCCGTGAAAACCAGAGTACAGCGCTGCTCCCCGGAGCGTACCAGCCCGGTATCCACGATGGCGGAATTATCCACCGCTGTTACATCCGCCCTGCATCGTTCGGCATTTTGGTATTGAACGGCATCCTCGTATCCTGTTGGAAGTAGGAGCAGCACCGCAATCAGCAGGATGCAGACCAGCACGGGAGCGCCGTATTTCATTTTTTCTTTACTCATATCGTTCTCCA
>JAGATO010000130.1 GCA_017621195.1 Bacillota bacterium
CGACCGGACCGTCACGGCGGACGAATACGAACCGATCGCGCGCTGGATGGCGGCGCAGATCGGAATACAGATGGCCGACCCCACGACCTTCGAGGCGTCGCGCCTCATGTTCTGGCCTTCCTGCTGTCTTGACAGTCAGTATGTATTCGAGTACCAGGACGCGCCGCTCTTTTCCGCGGATATGGTCCTTGCCACATATAAGGACTGGCGGGACTTCACCAGCTGGCCCCAAGTTCCGGGAGCAGTCAGCTACCAGAAGCTGGCCATGAAGCAGGGCGACCCTGACACAAAGCCCGGCATTGTGGGAGCCTTCAACCGCGCTTACGAGAACGTCTACAACGTTCTGGACAAGCTCCTGCCAGGGATCTATGCGCCCGTGGACGGCGACGACAGCCGCTTCACCTACCTGGGCGGATCCACGACCGGCGGCGCGGTGGTCTACGATCACGGCAAGTTCCTGTATTCCCACCATGCGACGGACCCCTGCAGCGGGAAACTGGTCAACTGTTTCGATCTTGTCCGCCTTCACAAGTTCGGAGACAAGGACGACACGGCGCAGCCGGGGACACCGAATAACCGGCTGCCGAGCTACACGGCGATGTGTGAGTTCGCGGTGGCGGACGCGGCCTGCAGCGCGCTCATGGCAAAGGAACGCCGGGAGCAGGCAGTCAGGGACTTCGAGGGCGTGATCGACCCGCCCGAGGCACAGCCGGCGGGAGAGGAGAGCGGTGAGGATCCGGACAGCATCGAATGGATGCAGAGGCTCGACATCAACAAGAAGACCGGGCAGATCAAGGATACTATCGACAACGTTCTGATCATTCTGGACAACGACCCGATGCTCAAGGGGCGCTTCGCGCTCAACAAGTTCGCCGGTATGGGCGAGGTGCTGGGACGCCTTCCATGGACCGACGACGGCAAGCGCCGACTGTGGGATGACACAGACAGTAACGGCCTTTACTGGTACATGGAAAAAGCGTACAGCGTCACCCGGCGGAACACCATCGACGCCGCCCTTGACATCCACGCTTCGCTCCATGCCTTCAATGAGGTCCAGGATTTCTTAAGCGGCCTGCAGTGGGACGGCAAGCCCCGCCTGGATACCCTGTTTATTGACTTTTTGGGAGCCGCAGACGATGAGGCAGGTTACACAAGGGCCGTTACCCGTAAGTCTTTCACAGGGGCCGTAGCGAGGGCCATGGACCCCGGATGCAAGTATGACACAATGGTCATTCTCTGCGGGGAGCAGGGCATCGGAAAGAGTACCCTGCTGCAGAAAATGAGCCGCGGCTGGTTCAACGATTCCATACGGTCCTTCGAGGGCAAGGAGGCGGCGGAGCTTCTGCCGGGCGTCTGGATCGTCGAGATCGCGGAGCTGGACGCCTTCCGCAACACTGACGTCGCACGGATCAAGCAGTTCGTTTCGCTCTGCTCTGACCGTTACCGCGCCGCGTACGGCCGCCACATGAAGACCCAGCCGAGGTGCTGCGTGTTCTTCGGCACCTGTAACCAGATGGACTTCCTGCGTGACACGACCGGCAACCGCCGCTTCTGGCCCGTCGACGTCGGGACCACGCGCCCCAGGGTCAATGTCTGGGATCACCTGACTGACGCCTATATCGAGCAGGTGTGGGCGGAGGCAAAGTTCCGCTGGCAGATGGGTGAGCAGCTCTACCTGACGGGAGACGTCGCCAAGGCCGCCGTCGAGCACCAGGAACAGCACCGGGACGCGTCGCCCTGGGAGGGCATCATCGCGGAATTTGTAGAGCGGGCGATACCGGATGACTGGTCGAAATGGTCACTCGACCGCCGCCGGGACTTCTGGGCGCTCAACGTAACGGGTGAGTACAACCTTGTTCAGCGTCAGAAAATATGCGCCGTCGAGGTGTGGTGCGAGTGTTTCGGCGGAAAAAAGAGCAATTTAAAGTCGCCTGAGCGGAAAGAAATCAACGCCTGCCTTGCCAATCTTCACGGATGGTGCGCCGGGAGAAGTCCGTTCAACGCGGGCAAAGAGCACGGAACGCAGCGCGGATTTGTCCGGACAGTGGTCGCAAACTGGCGGGAGGGCACGTGAGCAAGCCTTC
>JAGATO010000131.1 GCA_017621195.1 Bacillota bacterium
GCCCGCGGCGAAACGGTGGGACTGATCAAGGTTCGACTGTACCGACCCTGGGCGCCGGAATATCTGCGGAAGGTGATGCCACGAACCGTGAAGCGGTTGGCCGTGCTGGATCGGACAAAAGAACCGGGAGCCGTGGGCGATCCTCTCTATACGGATATCCGTGCCATGTACTACGGCGAGGCGGGAGCGCCGGAAGTTTACGGCGGGCGTTACGGTCTCGGTTCCAAGGACACCACGCCGGGACAGATCGCTGCCGTATTCCGGAATCTGCAGGCCGAGCGGCCGAAGGATCACTTCACCATCGGCATCATCGACGATGTGACGTTCACGTCACTGTCGCCGGTGAACGTTGTGACGGAACGGCCGGATACCATCCGCTGTAAGTTCTGGGGTCTTGGCTCCGACGGAACGGTAGGTGCCAACAAGCAGGCCATCAAGATCATCGGCGATACCACCGACCTGTACGTGCAGGGGTATTTTTCCTATGATTCGAAGAAATCCGGCGGACTGACCGTGTCGCATCTGCGGTTCGGAACCCATCCGATCCGGTCCGCCTACCTGGTGACCGAAGCGGATTTCGTGGCCTGCCACAATCAGTCCTACGTCTATCGGTACGACGTGCTAAAGGGGCTGAAGCCCGGCGGTACCTTCGTTTTGAACTGCAGCTGGCCGGAGGAGGAAATAAAACACCGGCTTCCGGCGGCCATGCGAAGATATCTGGTGGAACATGACATTGAATTCTACACCATCGACGCTGTGGCAATGGCGAAGGAGATCGGCCTGGGAAACAGGATCAACATGATCATGCAGGCAGCATTCTTTCGTCTGATCGGGGTGATTCCGCCGGAGAATGCGGCGGCTCAGCTGAAGCGGTCCGTGGAAACGACCTACAGGAAGAAGGGCGAGACCGTAGTCCGTATGAACCGGGAGGCGGTGGACCGCGGCATGAACGGTCTGCGGCGGATTTCGGTGAATCGGGACTGGCTGGAAGACGAAGAAAAGACAGAAAATGCGAAAGGCCAACGGCATCGGGGGGGAGTGGAGCTTCCGGAATTCATCTCCCGCATTGTGGTTCCCATGATCCAGCAGGAGGGCGACAGCCTTCCGGTCAGTGCATTTTGCGGCAGGGAGGACGGAACGTTCCCTCCGGGAACGGCTGCCTTTGAGAAGCGGGGCATCGCGGTGAACCTGCCCCAGTGGCAGCCGGAAAACTGCATCCAGTGCAACCAGTGTTCCTTCGTCTGTCCCCACGCCACCATCCGTCCCTTCCTTTTGGAAGAAGGAGAAGCGGCGGCTGCGCCCCGCGGCTTCGTGACGGTGGCGGCCAAAGGCGGCAGGGCGTTGGCCGGGTATCGCTACCGTGTGCAGGTGTCGCCGCTGGATTGTACGGGCTGCGGCAACTGCGCCGACATCTGTCCCGCTCCCCGCAAAGCGTTGATCATGAAGCCTTTCGCTACAGAAAACGAAGGGGAAAACTGGGCCTACGCCATGGGCCTTCCTCTGCGGGACGGACTGGCGGACAAGGGAAGCGTCAAGGGGAGCCAGTTTGCAAGGCCGTATCTGGAATTCTCCGGAGCCTGTGCCGGCTGTGGAGAAACGCCGTATATCAAGGTGATAACCCAGCTGTTCGGCGACCGGATGATGATCGCCAATGCCACCGGCTGTTCCTCCATCTGGGGCGCTTCGGCCCCTTCCATGCCCTATACGAAGGACGAAAAGGGATGCGGTCCGTCCTGGGCCAATTCGCTGTTTGAGGACAATGCCGAATACGGTCTGGGCATGGCGGTGGGCGTCCGGCAGCTCCGGGATGAGCTCCGTCGGGAGATGGAACGCCTATTGGCGATGGACGTTTCGGAAGAGGTGCGGACCGCCTGTGAACGGTGGATCGCGGGCATGGACGACGGCGAGGAAACGCGGCAGCGGGCAAACCGTGTGATAGAGGTCTTGGAAGAACTGACGGAAGGGCTGCGTGAAGGGAATGTGGGCCGGACAGAGGCACAGGCCGACTGCGCCGCCGGTATTTTGAAACGGCGGGACTTTCTGGCGAAGCGGTCGGTCTGGTGCGTGGGAGGCGACGGCTGGGCCTACGACATCGGCTACGGCGGCGTGGATCACGTTCTGGCTTCCGGCGAAGACATCAACCTTCTGATCTTCGATACGGAGGTCTATTCCAATACCGGCGGGCAGGCCTCCAAGGCGACGCCTGCGGCGGCGGTTGCCAAATTTGCTGCGTCGGGAAAGCGAAGCGCCAAGAAGGATCTGGGACGGATGGCCATGAGCTACGGAACCGTCTACGTGGCACAGGTGGGCATGAGCGCCGACAACAACCAATTTATGAAAGCCATTCGGGAGGCCGAGAGCTATCGAGGTCCGTCGCTGATCCTCTGCTACGCGCCCTGCATCAGTCACGGATGGAAGAAGGGCATGGGCAGGGCACAGCAATCCATTCGGGAAGCGGTTGCCTGCGGCTACTGGCAGCTGTATCGGTTCGATCCGCGAAAGAAACAGGCGGGTCAAAATCCTTTCACGTTAGATTCCAAGGAACCGACGGCCGACTTCCGGGAGTTTCTGATGAGTCAGATTCGCTATTCGGCGCTGGCAGCGGAATTTCCGGAACGTGCAGAGGAACTGTTTACCAAGGCGGAGGCGGACGCCAGGGAACGGCTGGAGGAATACCGAAGGCTGGCAGCCCGGGGCACAGAGTGAAAATGCGGTTGTAGCCGGTTCTATGGTGTGATATGATGAATCCAAAAATGCTGACAAATGGAGGTGTTGATGGATGGAAGATTATATCAAAGAAGCGGCGCTGCGACTGGGCGCGGATGTGTGCGGTACCGGTCACATCGACCGATTTGAGGATGCGCCGGAGGGATTTTCGCCGCGGGATCTGTTCGATCGGTGTCGGTCGGTGATTGCCGTGGGGATCGCCCTTCCCAGAGGATTGTTTCAGGTGTCGCCCCGGCTTTTATACAGTCATTTCAACACGGAGATCTGTTCGGTCGTGGATCGGGTATCGCTGGGGCTCGCCAAGGAATTGGAAACACGTACCACTGTCTTGCGGTGCCGGTTCCCAGCGATGCGCCCAACGAATACTGGGACGCGGAAAACATGACGGCCAAAGGGATGATTTCCATGCGTCATACGGCGGTGCAGTGCGGTCTCGGCTCCCTCGGCAAAAACACGCTGCTGATCCATCCGGAATTCGGAAACCGACTGACCGTCGGCGCCGTCCTCACCGATCTGGAGTTGAACTCCGATCCCCTGCAGCCGGATCTGTGTATTCCCGGATGCAGAATCTGTCTGGATCACTGTCCGGTTCAGGCCATTTCGGGAGGCAGCGTGAAGCAGAAGTCCTGCCGTCTCAATACTTACGGGACGACGGCCAGAGGCTTCGATACGGTGGACTGCAACCGCTGCCGGGCCCTTTGTCCGCGAAACAGGATGAAATAAAAAGAACGCTGGCGGCTGAGGGTAGCACCAGATAAGAAAACATTGAAAAAGTCAGTAAAATCAATGTTTTTCATGGTGCAAACACGGTGCGAAGTCGAAACAATCAAATACTGACAGGCTCAAAGGGCGTTGATATGCAAATATCAGCGCCCTTTTCCTGTTCCCACGCCATAGGCAGCCGCCCTATGGTGTTTTTTCATATCTGCACCAGTCTCCGTCTCAAAACTGTATCAATTAGGGTGCGAAAGCCTCTGCTTTTTCCTCCCAGACCGCCGTAAGCAGGCGGGCATGTGTGTTTTCCTATGGATCACATCCGAGAGGCAAACCGGAGGCTTTTTTCATCGAAGTCAACACTTTTCATTTTCAGAGGAAGGAGGTGCGAAGATGGCTGTATTCCGTATCGAAAAGACCAGAGATTACACGGTCATGTCCAACTATCATCTGCGGGATATGTCGCTGTCGCTGAAAGCAAAGGGACTTTTATCCCTCATGCTGTCCCTGCCGGAGAATTGGGACTACACCATGAAGGGTCTTGCCCGTATCTGCAAGGACGGCATTGACAGCATCAGCGGCGGCATCCGGGAGCTGGAGGCGCACGGATACCTGATCCGTGCGCGTGTCCGCGGCGCAAACGGGCAGCTCGGCTCTATCGAGTACACCATTTTGGAACAGCCTAAAGCGCCATCACCTACACAGGAAAAACCTATACGGGAAAATCCCGTACAGGCAAATCCAATGTTGGACGCTCCAATTCAGGAGAACCCCGCCCAATTAAATAAAGAAGAATCAAGTAACTATCCATCAAAGACAGATTTATCAATTACGCAAGAATCAAGTCCTATCCTATCAAGTCCCCCAGCCCCCAGGGAGCGGATTGGACAGGACGGGATGCGAAAGCGGGAAAGCTATCGGGCATTGATCTTGGAGAACATCGAATATGACGTTCTTTCGCAGAACGTGCAGTTGGATAAAGACCGGCTGGACGAGCTGGTGGAGC
>JAGATO010000132.1 GCA_017621195.1 Bacillota bacterium
CACCCCGATCGCGATCGAAGAAGGTCTGCGTTTCGCTATCCGTGAAGGCGGCAGAACCGTAGCATCCGGCGTTGTAGCAAAGATCAACGAGTAATCGGAACGATCGGAACAACGGATCATACAAATGATAAAATCGAAGAGGCTGTCAAGCGCAGCCTCTTTTGTTTTTTGACGACCTGATCCTCGAAATCTTGATTTGGACAGGTAAAAGGGATATACTGAAATTGAACTGTAAAAAACGGGAGGGTGTATTGATAACCATTTCCGTCGCAATAAATCAGCCGTAATCAATCAAGAGAAACTAAGGTAAGAGGAAGGGAAAACGAATATGAAACAGACCCTGGTCATCGGATCGACGGTAGTGGATGTCATCGTGGAGATTCCCCACCTGCCCATCACCGGTGAGGATGTACACATCAAAAAGCAGAGCCGTTCTCTGGGCGGCTGCGCCTTTCTGGTTTCGGACATTCTGCGCCATTTTCAGGCGGCCAATAGCCTTTGCACCGCCGTGGGTGGAGGCATCTACGGTGACTACGTGCGCAAGCATCTGGAACAGCGGGGCGTTCCCATCTACGTCAGCCGTCCACAGCGAGAAAACGGCTGCTGCTACTGCATGGTGGAGGACGGCGGAGAGCGGACCTTCATCGTGGATCACGGCGTGGAGTACACCTTTGAAGAGGACTACCTGAAAACCATCGACACCGATCGGATTGACAGCGTCTACGTCTGCGGTCTGGAGGTGGAAGAAACCACCGGAATGAATATCATCGCCTATCTGGAGAAACATCGCCAATATACGATCTATTTCGCGCCGGGTGCACGGATCCTGAAAATTCAGCCGGAGCGCATGGAGCGGATGCTGGCTCTCCATCCCATCCTTCACATGAACGAGGAAGAAAGTCTCACTTACACAAGGGAGGAGACGGTGGAGCGGGCGGCACGGGCCCTGTATCAAAAAACCGGTCGGCCCGTGATCATCACCCTGGGAAAGCGGGGAGCCTACAGCTTCGACGGCCAGCGGGACCTGTATGCGGATCCGGTACCTGCGCAGGTCTGCGATACCATCGGCGCGGGAGATTCTCACATCGGAACGGTGATTGCCGCCAGACGGTTCGGCCTGTCGCTGGAAGATGCGGTCCGCATGGGCAATCACATTTCCGCGGCAGTGGTGGGAAATCGCGGAGGTATGCTGTCGCCGGAGGATTTTTGCCGGGCGGTGGAGGCGTTGCCGACAGATCTAAAAAACAAGCTGGCTTATGGAAAATCCGCAGCTGCGGATCGAAGAGAGATGCAATAGAGATGCAATGGAAATAAGATACTAAAGGAGGACAAACCAATGGAAAAACTGATCCCTATCATCGATATCCCCTATGACAAGATCGCGCCCAGAGTCATCGTCTGCGGCGATCCCAAGCGTGCGGAGAAGATCTCCGGACGGCTGGACAACGTGGAAGTGGTGGCCCAGAGCCGCGAATACTGGACGTTCAACGGAACGTACAAGGGCGTTCCCGTCACCGTATCGTCCCACGGCGTTGGCGCAGCCGGCGCACACGTGTCCTTTGAGGGACTGATCCTGGGCGGAGCCAAGGTCATCATCCGCGTGGGGACCTGCGGTTCTCTGCAGGAGGGCGACCCTCAGGGCGCACTGTACATCGCTACGGCGGCCTGTCGGGAAGAGGGCGTAACCCAGCAGCTGATCCCCGCCTCCTATCCGGCGGTTGCCTCCTACGACGTAGTGCAGGAGATGATCAAAGCGGCGGAAGCCACCGACGCTTGGTTTAAGACCGGCATCGTGGTTACCGGCGGCATCTTCTACAAGGGCCTGCTGCCCACCAATAACCGGCTGATGGCTCAGGCGGGCTGCGTTGCCTTTGAAAACGAAGCGGCCATGCTGTTCGTCACCTGTTCCCTGAAGGGCGTCAAGGCAGGATGCATCGCAGCTGCCGACGGTCCCTGCTTCGAATTCGTGGGTTCCGAAGAATTCGACCACTATCCCGACGCCATGGCCAAGGCTCAGGAAAACGAAATCACCATCGCTTTAGAAAGCATCATCAAGGTGGAGGTATAGCCATGAAAGCGGTCATCATCGGAGCCGGTTTTGCCGGACAGGTACACGCGGCGGCGCTGGCAGCCTGCGGCGTGGAGGTGGCAGCCATCGTCACCACGAGAGAAGAGACGGCGAAGGCCTTTGCCAGACAGTGGAATATCCCCCGGTGGGGAACGGACTTGAGTCTGGCCTTCGGCGAAGACATCGACGCGGTTCATATCTGTACGCCTCCCACCACCCACGGCTGGATGGTGAAGGAGCTGCTGAACCACGGGAAGAACGTGCTGTGTGAAAAGCCCCTCAGCTTCGATGCAGAGGAGGCGGAAGAGATCGCGAAGATCGCGCGGGAGAGCGGCCGAATCTGCGCCCTGACCTTCAACGTGCGCTACCATATGGCGGTGCAGAAGGCGAAGGAGATCATTCAGTCCGGTGAATTCGGGCGGCCTCTGCTGATCCACGGAAACTACATGCAGGAATTCAATGCCTTCCCGGCGCCTCTGGACTGGCGCTACAAGCCTCAGCTGGCGGGGACTATGCGTGCCGTCAGCGAGATCGGAAGCCACTGGATCGATCTGGCCCAGTACGTTTCGGGAAAGAAGATCACCGCCGTTTCCGCCCTGTTGGGAAACTTCCATCCCGACCGTATTCTGGCCGACGGCCTGATGTATCCTGCGGACAGCGGCGTGGAGGGCGAGCCCATCCACATCGTCTCCGAGGATGCGGCTGCTCTGACCTTCCGATATGGGGACGGCGCCATGGGAAATGTACTGCTATCGGAGATTTCTCCCGGCCGCGGCAACCGGCTGACGCTGGAGATCACCTGCCAATACGGAAATCTCTGGTGGAACGAAGAGGATAACAACATCCTGTATACCGCTAAGAAGGGAGAGGGTGTTCGCATGGAGGTGTTCGCCTTCGGCAACGGCTTCACCGATACCTTCCGGACGCTTCTGACCAACTACTACGGCGAAGTGGCCCGAAGGAAGGCGGGTGAAGCGGAGGCACAGGAAAATTGGCCCACCTTCGAGGAGGGAGCCCAGGTGACGGCGGTGTGCTGCGCCGCAGCGGAAAGCGCCCAGCAGGATTCCCGCTGGGTGGAAGTGTAGGTGAACGCCATGGGAGGAAACGCGGAAGAAAAGAAACTGACGGCCCGGGAGCTCATCGATGCTCTGGGACTGACGCCGCTACCGGAAGAGGGTGGCATGTCCTTACAGACGTACATCAGCCAGAGGAAGATCGGAGACGAACCGGGCGGAACGGCCATCTACTACCTGCTGTCCGGTGAGGCCTTTTCCCACCTGCATCGGCTGACCGGCGACGAGATCTATCACTTCTATCTGGGAGATCCGGTGGAGCTGACGGAGCTGTTGCCCGACGGAAGCGTCACGACCACAGTGCTGGGACAGGACGTTCTGGGCGGACAGAAGGTACAGCACGTGGTGCCGGCAGGACACTGGCAGGGTTCTCGATTGCGGGAAGGCGGCAGCTTCGCCCTGTTGGGGACTACTATGTGTCCCGGCTATACGGACGATTGCTATGAACACGGCGACGGAGAAGCGCTGAAGCGGCAGTATCCTCAGGCGGAAAAAGTCATCCGTGCGCTGACAGGCCAGCCGAAATACAAGTAAAATGCAATAAAACGCATATCACGAATAGACGATTTTTATCAAAAAATGCCGAAAATGGAGAAGGTGAAGAACATGAAATACGAATTGAAGGTGGGCGGCGTTACGCGGCAGCTGCCCATCGTTCCCATCAGCGACGAGCTGGCCATTGCCAGCTTTGTGATCCTGGGTGACTGCGAGCTGGTAACGGTGGTAGCGCCCCTGCTGGCAGAACGGCTGCCGGAGGTGGACTATCTGGTGACGGCGGAGGCTAAGGGAATTCCGTTGGTGCAGGAGCTGTGCCGCGTTCTGGGAAAACCCACCTACATCGTGGCCCGAAAGAGCGAGAAGGCCTATATGGAGAATACGGTCAGCAGTACGCTGGTCTCCATCACCACACAGAAGCCCCAGACCCTATATCTGGACGGAAAGGACGGCGAGCTGCTGCGGGGAAAGCGGGTGGCCATCGTGGACGATGTGATCTCCACGGGAGAAAGCCTGCGGGCCCTGGAAGAGCTGATGAAGTGCTGCGATGCCAACGTGGTGGCAAAGGCGGCCATTCTGGCCGAGGACAAAGCGGCAGAGCGCAAGGACATCATCTTTTTGGAACGGCTTCCGCTGTTCGATGCGAGAACGGGGGAAGAAAAGTAGCGCTGCGCGTGAAAAAGTAACTCTACGTCTAAAGTAGACCTATGGGTATAAGGAATTGGTGAAAAAAGGGGTTATATTTCGGAAAAAATAGAGTCAAATCTTGAATTATCTCAGAAGAAAAGGTATAATAGACTGTATTTTGTTGTAAAACGTTTTTAAAGACGAACTATAGAATCGGAAATAAGATAAAATGTTCGGCTCTATAGGAAAACAAAAGAAGAGAGGTAAAAGACAATGAAACAGACAAAGAAGTGGCTTGCTCTGCTGCTGGCCTTTGCTATGGTATTTGCCCTGGCAGCTTGCGGTGGAAGCGGTGACGCAGAAGCAGAAGGCGAGGGCGAAGGTCAGGAAGGTCTGAAGATCGCTATCGTATCCACAGCTGCCGGCGTTGACGACGGTTCTTTCATTCAGAACTGCTATGAAGGTATCCTGTCCTTCATCGACTCCCGCGGTGGAATCGATACCGTAACCGATATTATGGAACCCACCGGTGACCCCGCAGCTGCCGTTCAAGCCGTTGCCGACATCGTAGCTGACTACGACGTCATCGTTACTCCCGGCTTCCAGTTCTCCGGAATCAGCGCCATCGCTGCTGAAAACCTGGACAAGAAGTTCATCCTGGTTGACGCATTCCCCTCTGATGAGACCGGAGCTCCCGCCGTATTTGACAACGTATACGGCATGGTATTCTCCGAACAGGAAGGAGGCTTCTTCGCAGGTATCTCCGCTGCCATGACCAGCCAGACCGGTAAGGTTGCTTCCGTACACGGACTGGCATATGAATCCAACGTAAACTATCAGTGGGGCTTCGAATCCGGCGTCGCTTATGCCAACAAGCACTACGGAACCAACGTAGAAGTGGTTGAGCTGCCTGCATATGCAGGTACCGACATCACCGGAGCCAACGTAGGCGGAAACTACGTCGGCGGCTTCGGCGACCCTGCCACCGGTAAGATCATCGCTGAAACTCTGATCGCTCAGGGTGTCGATGTTCTGTTCCCGGCTGCCGGTTCCTCCGGTAACGGCGTCTTCACCGCTGCCAAGGAAGCGACCGGTGTCTATGTCATCGGCTGTGACGCTGACCAGTACAACGACGGTATCAACGGCGATTCCAACATCGTTCTGACCAGCGTTCTGAAGTGCATGGACCTGAACGTGGAACGCCAGCTGAACGCCATCGCTGACGGCACCTTCGCCGGCGACAACGCTCTGCTGAAGGCTGACACCGATTCCGTTAGCTACGTAACCGGAGAACATTGCCAGCTGAGCGAAGAAGCAGTCGCTGCTCTGGCGGAAGTGTATGCTCTGGTTCAGGATGGAACGATCGTTCCCGCAGCAAACTTCAACGGTTATACTCCGGACAATTTCCCCGGACTGTAATGAGGAAATGGGACATGGGATATTCTGCGCTGCGGGATATCCCATTCTTTTTTGAGTGTATTTGAGTCAGCACGAAGGTGCGAGAACAAGGAGATCGCGAATGAGCGAATATATTGTTGAGATGCGTCATGTGACGAAGCGGTTCCCCGGGATCGTGGCCAATGACGATGTCAGCCTTGGAATAAAAAAAGGGGAGATTTTTGCGCTGCTGGGAGAAAACGGCGCGGGAAAATCCACCCTGATGAGCATCCTCTTCGGCATGTACGAGCCGGATGAGGGGGAGGTATACGTTCGTGGGAAGAAGGTAGAGCACTTCTCTCCCAACCATGCCACCGCCATGAACATCGGCATGGTTCACCAGCATTTTAAGCTGGTTTCTAACTATACGGTAACTGAGAATATTATTTTAGGCATGGAACCTCAGAAGCGTCTGGGAGGATTTTTGCCTGTTGTAGATATTAAAAATACAAATCAGAAGATCGCAGATCTGTCTAAGAAATTCCGACTGGAAGTGGAGCCAACGAAGAAGATCGAGGACCTGAACGTTTCTATGCAGCAGCGGGTCGAAATTCTGAAGATGCTGTACCGGGAAGCGGAAATCCTGATCTTCGACGAGCCCACAGCTGTTCTGACGCCCCAGGAGATCGAATTCCTTCTGGACATCATCCGCGAGATGCGTCGCAACGGAAAGACCATCATCCTGATCACCCACAAGCTGGAGGAGATCAAGCAGGTGGCAGATCGCTGCGCCATCCTGAACCGGGGTAAGGTAGTGGGCATTTGCGACGTGGCGGAGACGTCCACGAAGAAGATGGCCGAACTGATGGTGGGCCGTGAGGTCAGCTTCACCCAGGAAAAGAGTCCCTTCCGTCCCGGCGAGGTCAAACTGACCGTGGACCATCTGGTGGTGAAGAACGCCGACGGATTTCCGGTGGTTAACGACGTATCCTTCTCCGTGCGGGGCGGTGAGATCTTCGCCATTGCCGGCGTTGCCGGAAACGGTCAGGTGGAGATTGCCGACGCAGTGGCGGGGCTGACGAAGGTCAGCAGCGGAACCATCACCTTGGGAGGAAAGGAGATCACCGACGCTGCAGTACGGGCAAGAAACCGTCAGGGTCTGGCCTACATTCCGGAGGACCGGCAGAGCTGGGGACTGATCCTGGATTTCACTCTGTCGGAGAACCTGCTTTTGCGGCGGTACGATCAGGAGCCATACTGCGTCAAGGGCGTTCTTCATCGGGAGAAGTTCGATGAGAAGAGCCGTCAGCTGATCGAGCAATTCGATATCCGTTCCGGGCAGGGTGAAAAGACCGTGGTCCGCAGTATGAGCGGCGGAAACCAACAAAAGGCTATCGTTGCCAGAGAGATCGATCAGGATGCGCCCTGTATCATTTTCGTTCAGCCCACCCGTGGACTGGACATCGGCGCCATCGAGAATATTCACCGTCAGATTCTGGAGGAGAGAGCCAAGGGAAAGGCGATCCTTCTGGTTTCGCTGGAGCTGGATGAAATCATGAGCCTGGCGGACACCATCGGCGTCATCTACAACGGACAGCTGTTGAAGATCGCACCGGCGGATACCATGTCTACCAACGAAGTGGGACAGTACATGATGGGGGTGAAGGAATAAATGAAACAAAATCGAAAAGGCAATTCACTCTCCCGCGCTTTCGTAGCCCTCATGGGCAGTGAAAAGCGTCAGAGCATTACGATCCCCCTGTTTGCCATCTGCCTCAGCCTGATCGCTGGAGCGGTCCTGATGATGATTCTGGGAAAGGACCCCATCATCGGATATAAGAGTCTGCTGCAGGGCTGCGGCCTCCTGATGAAGAAGAACTATGCCGGCGGCAAGGGGCTGCTGACGGACTTCATGAGCTATCTGGACATCTGGACGCCCATGATCTTTGCGGCTCTGGCCGTGGCGGTTGCCTATAAGGCCGGTTTGTTCAACATCGGCGTTTCCGGTCAGATGCTGATCGGCGGTTTTATCGCCTCCATTACGGTGGGCTACAGCGACCTTCCGGCGGTGATTGCCAAGCCGTTGGTCATCGTGATCTGCATGGTCATCGGTGCGCTGGCGGGCAGCTTCATCGGCCTGTTGAAATACAAATTCAACATCAACGAAGTGGTATCGGCCATCATGCTGAACTACATCTTCCAATACATCATCAGCTTCTTCATCCTGACGTTCTTCGTCAATCCCATCACCCGGCAGTCCAATCCGGTGGGAGAGAACGCCCGGCTGACGCTGCAGAACGTGCAGATCGCCGGAATGAAGACGGTGATTCCGCTGGGCTTTGTTCTGGCAATCATCGCCGTGGTGGTGATGCACTACTTCATCAACCACACGCGCATCGGCTTCGAATTGAAGGCGGTGGGCGCCAATAAAAAGGCTGCCACCTATGCCGGTGTCAATGCCAACAAGAACATCATGCTGGCCATGGCTATTTCCGGTGCTCTGGCAGGACTGGCAGGAGCCACCTATTATCTGGGCTATCTGTCATCCATTCAGCCCAAGGTTCTGGCCAGTACGGGCTTCGACTCCATCGCCGTATGCCTGTTGGGCAATTCCAACCCCATCGGTATCGTGGCGTCATCCTTTCTGGTAACCATCATCAGCAAGGGAAGCATGTACATGAATTCCTCGGTGGGCCTGCCTCAGGAGATCGCTTCGCTGATCACCGGGCTGATGCTGCTGTTTGCGGCCTGCGGCGTATACATTCGCGCACGGCCGAAGCGCACGAAGGATCGCCTGGATCAGCAGGATCGGCTGGAAGCGGCGGAACGGAAGGATTCTGCATCGGAAGAAGGAAAGGAGGATGACAGATGAGCGATATCATTGTAAACGGAATGTCATTTTCCCTGCCGCTGTTCATCATCGCCGTCGGGGGAATCTACAGCGAGCGAAGCGGCGTGACCAATCTGGCGCTGGAAGGCTTCCTTGGCGCAGGTGCCTTTTTCGGCGCGGTGTTTACCGCACTGACGGCAGGCATGTTTGCCGCCACATCCCAGCTGCCCATGTACCTGTCCATGGTGGTCGCCATGGCGGGCGGTGCGCTGTACGCCGTAATTCACGCGGTTTTGTGCATCAAGTTCAAGGCCAATCAGGTCATCAGCGGCGTCGTAGTTAACATTCTGGCCATGGCCCTGACGGACTTCCTCACCAGCCAGATCAATGCAGGTGTGTTGGGACAGTCCTCCGATAAGTTCGTGCTGAACGTTTCCACGCGGCTGACGTTCCAGCCCCTGGCCAGCCTGCCCGTGATCGGCGGGTTCTTCACCAACGTGTATCCCTTCGAGTTCATCATCATTGCGGTGGCCGTCGTGGCGTGGTACGCAATGTACAAGACTCGGTTCGGAATGCGGCTGCGGGCCTGCGGAGATAATCCCTACGCGGTGGATGCTGCGGGCTGCAACGTGGCGCGAATCCAGTTCATCGCCGTCATGGTGTCCGGCGCGCTGTCGGGCCTGGGCGGTATGTGCTTCGCCTATTCCGTCTTCGGCAACTTCTCCACCAGCATCTACACAGGCTACGGCTATCTGGCCATCGCGGCCATGATCTTCGGCAACTGGAAGATCCCGGCGACGCTGGGAGCCTGCCTGCTGTTCGGATTTGCCAGGGCTGCGGGATATTCGCTGATCCAGTACCTGGGGCTTCCCGGTGCCTACTCGGATCTGATCATGATACTGCCCTATGTTCTCACGCTGCTGCTTCTGATGTTCTTCTCCAAGAACAACCGGGCACCGCGGGCTTTGGGTGAAATTTACGATAAAGGAAAGCGGTAGCTTTCCTTTTTTTCTAACAGGAGATGACCGGACGGAGAGCGCCGGTCATGAGGAAGGAGCGGACTATGCATCAGCAGTCCATGTTTGAAGATCGCGAGAAATACAATCCGCTGGCAAGCCGCCTGAGGCCTGAGACGCTTGCGGAATTCGTGGGGCAGAAGCACCTTCTGGGCGAGGGAAAGGTGCTGCGCCAGCTGATCGACAGGGATCAGGTATCCTCCATGATCTTCTGGGGACCGCCGGGCGTGGGAAAGACCACGCTGGCCCGGATCATCGCCAGGAGGACAAAGGCCAACTTCATCGATTTCAGTGCGGTGACCAGCGGGATTAAGGAGATCAAGGAAGTGATGAAACAGGCCGAGGGAAACCGACTCATGGGCGAAAAGACCATTCTGTTCGTAGATGAGATCCACCGGTCCAACAAGGCTCAGCAGGACGCCTTCCTGCCCTTCGTAGAGAAGGGCAGCATCATCCTCATCGGTGCAACCACGGAAAACCCATCCTTTGAAATCAACTCGGCGCTTTTGTCCCGGTGCAAAGTGTTCGTGCTTCAGGCGCTGACGGCGGAGGACCTGGTGGAACTGATGAAAAATGCGCTGACCAGTCCCAGGGGCTTCGGCGATCAGACCGTGGTCATCGGCGAGGATATGCTCCACATCATTGCCAACTTTGCCAACGGCGACGCCAGAACGGCGCTG
>JAGATO010000133.1 GCA_017621195.1 Bacillota bacterium
AGCCGTTTATCATTTCTTTCTGTTATTTTCCGCAACCGCATTGGCATTTGCCTTCGGTTTCTCTTTCGCTTGCACAACCGCAGCTGCCGCCAGCATCACAACCGACGCACCGGGCGCCGCTCCTTTTCGCTTTCACCAGATAGCGAACGGCCAGCACCAGGATCACAAGCAAAACAGCTCCTACGATCAGATCCGTCAACGTACTCACCTCATTTTCTCAGATTACGCAGCCTGCTTCAGCGCATATTCCGCATCCAGCTCCCGATCGGTCTTCCGAATCAGATAGATGACGATAGCTGCCATCGCCAGTACAGCGATCAATCCGGGAACGAATCCGCTTCCCAGCGATCCGGTAGTCAGCAGCGTTCCGATCTGGTATACCAGAAACGCCACGGTATACCCCGTCCCCAGCTGCAGACAGATGCCGCCGAACAGCCACTTCTTACTCTGCATTTCCGAATTCATGGCACCCAGAGCCGCAAAGCAGGGCGGCGTATACAGGTTGAACATCAGATACGCCAGCGCCGCCACCTTCGTCAAGCCGAAGGCCAGAGCGACGTGGTTTCCGTCGCCTACCAGAACCAGCTCCTCCGTATCGATGAAGGTACTCAGGCCGAAGCAAACAGCCAGGGTTCCTACCACATTTTCCTTAGCGATAAATCCGGTGATGGCCGCTGCCGCCAGCTGCCATACTCCGAAGCCCAGAGGAATCAGCAGCAGCGCGAAGGGCGAAGCGATGCTTGCCAGAATGGAGGTACTTTCCATTCCTTCCTCCACCACTTCAAACTTCCAGTTGAAAGTCTGCATGATCTGAACTACGGTGTTGCAGACCAGAATGATGGTACCGGCCTTGACGATGTAAGCCTTTCCGCGAGACAACATAGAGATGAAGGCACGCTTCAGGCTGGGGATCTTGTATTCCGGCAGTTCCATGATGAAGAAGGACTTTCTGTATTTGTGGCCGGTCAGCTTGTTCACCAGCAGAGCGCCCAGCAGAATCAGAAGAATTCCTACGAAATACATCAGCGTTCCCACCCAGGTAGCGTCGGAGAAGAAGGCTCCGGCAAACAGCGCGATGACCGGCAGCTTGGCTCCGCAGGGCATGAACGGTGTCAGCATGGCGGTGGACCGCCGCTCTCTTTCATTGCGGATCGTGCGGCAAGCCATGATTCCCGGAATGGCGCAACCGGTGCCGATGACCATGGGGATGACGGACTTACCCGACAGGCCCACGCGCTTAAAGATGGGATCCAAAACCACCGTAGCTCTCGCCATATAACCACAATCCTCCAAAAGAGCGATCAGGAAGTACATGACCATGACCAGCGGCAGGAAGCCGATGACGGCGCCGACGCCGCCGATGATACCGTCCACCAGCAAGGACTGCAGCAGAGGAGAGGCTCCTTCTACCATGCCTGCCACGGATTCCTGGAAGATTTCGATCCAGCCTACCAGCCAGTCGGCGATCAGCGGACCAACCGTGGACTGGGAAATGTTGAATACCAGGAACATGACCACAGCAAAGATGGGAATCCCTACGATTTTGTTGGTCAGGATGGCGTCGACCTTGTCCTGGCTGTTGGTCTCTCTGGTCAGCACCTTTCGGGTTTCTACGGCCTTTACGATCTCGTTGACGAAGTCGAAGCGCTTTCTGTCCGCCGCTTCTACTTCCTCTTTGTCGTGAAGGTTGATGTTCTCCTGCACGTAGGGAGTCTTCTGTCCAGCGCCGTTAAGCTTGGCCGCCTGCTCCACCACTTCCTTCAAGCCGTTGTTAGCAGCGGTGATGGAGACGGTTTCGATGACGGGACATCCCAGCTTCTTGGACAGCAGACCGCAGTCGATTTTGGTATCCTTCTTCTCGTTGATGTCGCTCTTGTTCAGTGCCACGACTACGGGAATTCCCAGCTCCAGCAGCTGGGTGGTAAAGAACAGGCTGCGGCTCAGGTTGGTGGCGTCCACGATGTTGATGATGGCATCAGGATGCTCGTGCTTTACATAACCGCTGGTAATGCTCTCCTCCGATGTGAAGGGGGACATGGAATAGGCTCCCGGCAGGTCGACAGCGATCAACTCTTCACTTCCGCTGTAAAACGCTTTCTTGATGGGGCTTTCCTTCTTTTCTACGGTAACGCCCGCCCAGTTTCCGACGCGCTCGTTCCGTCCGGTCAGCGCGTTGTACATGGTGGTCTTACCGCTGTTGGGATTTCCGGTTAAGGCAATTCTCATGGTACATCCTCCTCGTTTCTCTTCTATTTCTAAACTGTACTTTCGTACTGTGGTTTGACTGTTACGAGTCTTTCCTTGCTTTCATCAGAGAAGTTAGTTATAGCTAACCTTCACCCTCGAAAAAAGGGTTAGGTATATCTAACCCATGCTCCGAAAAAACAGCGATCCGGTGATCGCCGTCTTTTTCACTCATTGTTTTACGTTAAATGATAATGGCTTCTGCCAAGGCATCATCGATGTTGTACCGTCCGTCCTTGATGGACACCACGCAGCTCCCCTTCCTCCGAGAAACCATGGTGATGGGCTCGCCGCTGTAGCAGCCCAGCGAGAACAAAAAGGCGTTCAATTCTTCATCGTCCGTCAGGATCTCTTTAATGATATATTCCTGGCCTGTCGTTCCCTCCAGTAAATTCATAGTTCGCTCCTTTTCTGCCGTTGTGGCTTCGCGGTTAGCTATTCCTAACCACAGAATTAGTATAGTCTTGGAGTTAGCCGTTGTCAACTGTTTTCTTGGAAAAAATCTCTTTTTTGTTTCCCTATGCTTACTGTTTTAGCGGATGGGGACTTCGCCTTCTCAGCTTTTTCTTGTATTTCCCCCCAAACATCGTATAATGAAGGTAGAGCATATATATTGAAGGAGCAAACATATGAGTAAAGTATTAGTCGCCTATTTTTCCCATTCCGGAAAAACCAGAAAAGTTGCCAATATGATCGCCAGCGAATTACAGGCTGACTGTTTTGAAATCGAACCCATCCGGGAATATCCCGATGATGAATCCCAGTGCATCGAAGTTGCCAGAGTGGAGTATAACGGCAATGTCAGGCCTGCGCTGCGAGGTGGACTGCCGGATATGGACCAGTACGACACCCTGGTGATCGGCTTCCCCAACTGGCACGACACCTGCCCCATGGCCGTCCTCACCTTCCTGGAAGGCTATGACCTCACCGGAAAGACCGTCTATCCCTTCGTCACCCACGAGGGCAGCGGCCCCGACGGCAGCAACAAAAACATGCAGAAGGCCTGTAAAGGGGCCGACGTAAAACCGGCCAGGGACGGAAACCGTCTGGAAGCCAAGGACGTCAAATCCTGGATCGCCTAAAAAAACTGCCTCCATGACCGGAGCTTGTCTCCGGCCAGAGGCAGTTTCTTTTTTCATCGTCAGGACTTGTTTATCGTCAGGATTTTTATTTCGTTAGAACTTGATCTCCCGACCCTGCTTTCTCCATTCGTAGAATTCCGCCGTTGCCGCGAACAACACATCTCCGGCAGAGTTCAGCGCCGTCTCCACGGAATCCTGGATAACGCCGATGATGAAGCCCACTCCTACCACCTGCATCGCCACATCGTTTCCGATGCCGAACAGCGAACAGGCCATGGGGATCAGAAGCAGAGAACCTCCGGCAACACCGGATGCACCGCAGGCTGCCAGCGTAGACAGGATGCAGAGAATCAGCGCGGAGGGGAAATCCACCGTCACGCCCATGGTATGAGCCGCCGCCAGCGTCATAATGGCGATGGTGATGGCCGCACCGTCCATGTTGATGGTAGCTCCCAGAGGAATGGAGATGGAGTACATATCTCTGTCCAGCCCCAGCTTTTCACACAGCTGCATGTTGACGGGAATGTTGGCTGCCGAGCTTCTGGTGAAGAAGGCCGTGATGCCGCTCTCCTTCAAACAGCGGAACACCAGCGGATAGGGGGTTCCGTCTCAAAAGCAGAAATACGAGGAGCGGGTTGATCACCAGGGCCACGAAGAGCATACAGCCCACCAAAACGGCCAGAAGCTTTCCGTAATCCGCGAAAATCCCCAGTCCACTGGTAGAAACGGAGCTATAGACCAAGCCAAGAATTCCGAAAGGAGCCAGGCTGATGATCCAGCGCACGGCAGTGGATACCACTTCCGAGATATCGACCAGTACCTGTCTGGTGGATTCGGAAGCAACGGTCTTAAAGCCCAGACCGAAGATGATCGCCCAGGTCAGAACGCCGATGTAGTTGGCATTCATAATCGAAGTCACCGGATTCTGCACCATGTTGGTGATCAACGTCCCCAGAACTTCCCAGATCCCTGAAGGTGCATCCTGCGTCACCGCATCTCCCAACGTCAGCGTCACAGGAAACAGGTAACTGGCAATGACCGCCGCCAGCGATGCCAGCAGGGTGGTCCCCATGTACAGGCAGATGACAGTGCGGAACCGGGAGCCGATGTTGCCTCCGGCATTGGCCAGCGCCGAGATAATCAGCACGAAGACCAGAATCGGTGCGATGGCCTTCAGCGCGCCGACGAAGATATTTCCAAGGATGGCGACGGCAGTTGCCTGCGGAGCAAGAACGCCGAGAACGGCACCGATGATCAGACCGACAGCAATGCGGACGATCAGGGAAATGCTATTCCATTTTTGAATGATCTGTTTCATGTTCTTTCCTCTTCTACATTCTTATCTTGATTTTTGTGTTAATATAACAAAGGTTTGGTCAATCAAACGACCTGTCTATATATTCTACCATAATTCATTTTGTGAATCAATGCTCGCTTCTTCCAACTGTCCTTTGATTTCTATGGCTGTACAAGGCTTGTTTTTCTCCCCTCAACGTGTTAATATAAAATATTATATTATAAAAAAATGTTCATTGATCGACGAGATACCTGCTGCGTTCCGGCAGAGAAATACAGGAGGAAGAAAATGGAGAACAAAACAAGAGGTCTTCGGATCCGCACATTAAATGCCTGCATGATCATCGTGTCCTGCATCATCTTTTCATTTCTGATTTCCTGCACTGCAGTCATGCCATCTCAGTATCGAAAGTTGATCACTTCCACAAAGGAATATATTGCCTGTGCAGAGGACGCTTCCTCGCTGAGCATGGCCTCCGACTATCTGACCGAGCAGGTACAGCTGTACGTGCAAAACATGGATATCGTTTATATGCAGCGATATTTCGAGGAGGTCAACGAAACCCGCCGGCGCGAAAAGGCTCTGGGGGAATTGAACCGCCACGATATCTCCGATTCCATTCGAACTTCTCTGGAAGCGGCACTTCAATCCTCCAACGACCTGATGCATCGGGAAATCTACGCAATGAAACTGATCTCGGAAGCCAATGAATACGGCGAAGATTTGATTCCCGCGGAAGTGAAATCGACCCCTTGGGAAGCTTCCGATCTGTCGCTGACATCGGTTCAAAAAATAGAAAAAGCCAGACATCTGATATTCGGCGAAGAATATCTGAATGCCAAGGCTCAGATTCGCAGTCATCTGAGCCGTTTTACCGATGAGCTTCTCCTTTCACTATCCCAGCGCCAGCTGCAATGCGAATCGATTCTGGGAAATTCTCTTTCCCTTCAACGACTTTTGGTATGCCTCTTTTTCATCATGAACGTGATTACTTTTGCTGCGATCAGCATTCTGATCGTGCGGCCATTGACCATCCATATCAAACGAATTCAGGATAATAAACACCTGGAGATCATCGGGTCCTATGAGTTTAAATTTCTGGCTCTGACGTATAACAATATCTGTGAGCTGAACGCCGCCAACCAGAACATGTTAATCCAGAAGGCAAAGCACGATCCTCTGACCGGCATCATGAATCGCAGTGCCTATGACAATATTCAGGCCGCTTTGAAAGACAGCACACTTCCCGTTGCCCTCGCCCTGTTGGATGTAGACCAGTTCAAACAGGTCAACGATACCAGAGGTCATGCCGTCGGCGACCGTACCCTACAGAATATAGCAGCTCTGTTGACTCATACCTTCCGTTCCACAGACTATGTCATTCGTATGGGCGGAGATGAATTTGCCGTCATTCTTCCGGAAATGGAACGCACTCATTTTGTCACACTGGAGAAAAAAATCGCTCTGATGAACCAGTTCCTGCAGAATCCGAACGAGGATCTTCCGTCCGTTTCTCTCAGCGCAGGCGTCGCATTTTCAGATCACGGATTCAGGGACGAATTGTATTTCCAGGCTGATCAAGCTCTCTACTATACCAAGGAACACGGGCGCTGTGGATGCCACGCATTCGAATCAGTATCCCACCCTGAAACGTCCCCCTCTTCAGGCTTGCATTGATATGGAGGAATCCATCTCCTCAGCAAACTTAACTATTCACCTACTATTTTAGTTATTGACACGGGCAAATGGGACATTTATAATAGAATCAATTTGAAAAACTAAATTGCGAAAAACGCGATGACGGAAAGAGTACTCTGCATTTCACCTTACAGAGAGTCTCCCTTGGCTGAGAGGAGACAGGCAGGAAGCAGACGAAGATGGTTCCGGAGCACTGTATCCGAACAGACTGTCAGGGGCGGCGGGGATGCCCGTTACAGCAGAGGGTGTTGATGGACATCCGTAAAGAGGTTTCGGTCTTATCCGGAATAAACAGAAGTAGTACCACGGGTATAGCGCTCGTCTTCTATGTGAGTTAGAAGGCGAGCGTTTCTTATTTTGGCGTAGAGTCCCGAAAATGTAATGTGAGAGAATTGTGGGGGGATATTGAAATGAACAAGCGAATCGAGACACGATGTATTCACTGTAATACTCATTTGTATCAGGGTGGCCTTCATGCCCTCAGCTCCGGCATGGCCGCTGTCACAATCTGCTTCGAACTCCTTCACAGCGGTACCAAGTTTCTGGCAGGGCATAATGACACGATCTCCGGCTTTCTTTGCAGCGCCGATCAAGCGTTGGGCGATCGCGTCCGGCTGCTTGCCAAGATGCTGGGCAATACGCTCAGTCCCTTTGACGCCTGGCTGACGTTGCGCGGCATCAAGACTCTGGCCATTCGAATGGAGCGGCAGCAGGAAACCGCAAAAAAGCTGGCTGACTGGCTTGTACGGCAGCCGAACATCCAACAGGTTTATTATAAGCTAATTCGTCAGCTGCTGTCTGCCCGCCAATTTCCTGTACAAGCTTTACCGCCTGTGCTTTAAATTCGTCGTCCTAAGGTTTTTGGTTCTGTTATTATCGGTAAATTTCCGATAATAACGAATCCTCTAACCTATTATCTTTTCTCCTGTTAA
>JAGATO010000134.1 GCA_017621195.1 Bacillota bacterium
GCCCGATGATCCTTCCCATCATCATGGAAGTATAAAGCGCCGCTACCCGGTGGCGGATTACAAAAAATAAGGAGACTTTGGACGATGCCCAGAGTAGATGCCGCTGTGAGACAGCTGGTGGAGGCGATCATGGAATCGCCGGAGTATCTGGAATACGACAGACAGCTTACAGCGATGAAACAAGCTCCCGGTCTGAAACAGCAGATCGATGCGTTCAGACAGGAAAATTTTGATTTGCAGCGTTTTACAAGGGGCGACGAGCTCTTTGATAAGATGGATGAGTTCAACAGAAGGTATGACGATTTCAGAAAGAATCCGCTGGTGGATTCTTTTCTGAACGCCGAACTGGAATTTTGCCGGATGATACAGGGTATCAATCAGGAAATTGTGGAGGCGGTTGATTTTGAGTAGCCAGAAAAAGAAAAAAAAGAGTGCCAAACGGAAAAAAACGACGATGACAAACGTGGCCAGCGGCGCGGTGGGGACGATTTTCAACGTCGTTCTGATCGTGGTTGCGGTGATGCTCATCTACCGTTTTTCCATTTCCGCGTATCAGTACGGTGTCCGGATCTTCGGTGAGCCGGCTATGTCAGAGGCTCCGGGAACGGAAGTGACGGTGACCATTACGGACGGCATGGATTTTAAGGGCATTGCCCAGACCATGTATGACAGCGGTCTGATCCGGGATAAAAATCTTTTCGTCCTGCAGCAGTATCTGTCCAACTATTCTGAGGACGGCTTTGTGGAAGGGGAGCACATTCTTTCCACGGCCATGACCCCGGAAGAGCTGATGGACGCCATGGCGGGAAGCGGAGAGTCATAATGATTGTAGAAGAGAGAATGCGCACTTTCATCAATTCGCTGGATCCGGGGACGCCTCAGTGGCTGGATGATCTGCGGAGACAGGCGCTGGCGGACGATGTGCCGATCATACGGACGGAGATGGGCAGCCTGCTTCGGTTCCTTCTGACCATGCACCGGCCGGCTTCCATTCTGGAAGTGGGAACAGCGGTGGGCTATTCCGCCCTTTTGATGAGTGAATACATGCCGGAAGGCTGTCATATTACCACAATTGAGAAATATGAAAAGAGAATTCCCATCGCCCGGGAGAACTTTCAAAAGGCGAGCAGGGAAGATAAGATCACGATGCTGACAGGGGATGCGGCGGATATTCTGGCTGAGCTTGAGACGCCCTTCGATTTCATTTTCATGGATGCGGCAAAGGGCCAGTACATGCATTTTCTGCCGGACGTGCTGCGGCTGTTAAATCCCGGCGGCCTGCTGATTTCGGACAACGTGCTGCAGGACGGGGATATCATCGAGTCCCGCTATGCCATCACCAGAAGAGACCGCACGATTCACAGCCGGATGCGGGATTATCTTTATGAGTTAAAGCACAATCCGGCGCTGGAAACCGTGATTCTGCCGGTTGGCGACGGGGCCACGGTCAGCGTGAAAAAGGTTTGACAGGTTGGCGGACAGGGGCCGAATTGTGAGG
>JAGATO010000135.1 GCA_017621195.1 Bacillota bacterium
CTGTAAGACATGGATCCTCTTGTCGGTAAAGAACGCCATGTCCTCCGCCAGCCGCCGCGCCTTTCCATAGGTGGCGCAGACCACGATTGCCTGTCTGTGTTCCTCTGCAAAGTGAGCGGCCACCGGAGCCACCCGGCTCTCTGCAATGCCGAAATAGTTGTGCATTCCGCTTCTACTGCTCATTGGTTTCCTCAGCTTTCACCGGCTCTTTCTTCGCATCCTCACCCGCCGGTTTTTTCTTCTTCTCCGCTTTGGTATTATATGCGTTCATAGCCGCGTTGATACCGCTGTCCACCCAGCACTCCAGCGCCTGGACCGCCTTGGTGACAGCCTCCTCCAACAGGGGCTTTTCTTCCTTTGTAAAGCCTCCCAGGACGTACTTATCCAGAGGAATCTGGGGATTCTTTCCGATGCCCAGACGAATTCGGGGAAATCCGTCCTCCTGCAGATCGTACAGTATGGAACGCATGCCGTTGTGAGTGCCGGCGCTGCCCTTGGCCCGAATCCGCAGTGCGCCCGGTTCCAGATCGATGTCGTCGTAGACCACCATGAGGTGTTCGATGTCTTCTTTATAATAGGCCATGATCTCCCGGACGGACTGGCCCGACAGATTCATATAGGTCTGAGGCTTCACCAGCATGACCTTCTTCGTCCCGAAATATCCCTCTCCCACCAGCGCCTTGTGCTTCAGCTTCGTTACGCTGATGGAATGCTTTTCCGCCAGCTGATCGATGGTGATGAATCCCATATTGTGGCGCGTCTGCTCATATTGCTTTCCGGGATTTCCCAATCCCACGATGATGTACATAGTTCTCTCTTCTCCCTTCCGACGATAAAAAGGGGCTGTCTCCGGCAGGAAGACGGCCCCTGAAGCGTCACAATCGTAACTGCGGTGTCCCTGTGACCGGTCTTAGAACAGGCCGTTCAGGGAAGTGTTGGTAAAGATGCGGATCATGGCTTCCGCAAACATGGGCGCTACGGACAGCGTCTTGATCTTGTCGATCTGTTTTTCCGGCGGAAGGGGAACGGTATTCAGCAGTACCATTTCCTTGATGGCGGATTTTTCGATGCGCTCGATGGCGGGACCGGACAGGATCGGATGGGTAGCGCAGGCGTATACGTCGATGGCTCCCATATCCTTCATGGCGTTGGCCGCATTGGTGATGGTGCCGGCGGTATCTACCATGTCATCCACCAGAACTACGTTCTTACCCTTGACGTCGCCGATGACGTTCATGATCTCGCTGACGTTGGCCTTGGGGCGTCTCTTATCCACGATAGCGATGGGGGCATCCAGCGGCTGCGCCATGTTTCTGGCTCTCGTTACGCTGCCGTGGTCCGGAGATACGACGACCAGATCCTGCAGGTTCTTTTCCTTGAAATACTTGACCAGAATCGGCATGCCCAGCAGGTGATCCACGGGAATATCAAAATAGCCCTGAATCTGAGCTGCGTGCAGATCCATGGTAACCACTCTGTCGGCGCCTGCGCTCTGCAGCAGGTCGGCCACCAGCTTTGCGGTAATCGGATCTCTGGCCTTTGCTTTTCTATCCTGACGGGCATATCCGTAGTACGGAATGACCGCGTTAATTCTTCCGGCAGACGCTCTCTTCATGGCGTCGATCATAATCAGCAGCTCCATCAGACTGTCGTTGGTAGGATCGCAGGTGGGCTGTACGATATACGTATCGATACCACGCACGGTTTCCCACAGGCTCACGGAAGTCTCTCCGTCGCTGAACTTATTCACTGCGGCTTTTCCCAGAGGTTTTCCCATAATTCTCGCAATTTCCTCGGCCAGTGCCGGGTGGGAATTACCGGTGAAAATCTTATAATCTGCAAATACGCCGTTTCTCATGTTTCTCCTCCTTTGGCTTTCGCACCCCCGAACTACTTTTTCTTATTCAATAATCCCCGTTTTTCAACCCATCCTTCGATATTGGTCTGCTTCGCTCTGGCCACTGCCAACGCACCGTCCGGCACGTCCTTCGTCAGCGTTGCGCCTGCGGCAACGTAGGCCTTTTCGCCTACGGTCACCGGCGACACAAGATTCGTGTTGCATCCGATGAACGCTCCGTCCTTCACCACGGAACGATGCTTGTTCGTCCCGTCGTAGTTCACAAAAACCACACCGCATCCCAGATTGACGTTGTTTCCTACATCGGAGTCTCCTATGTAGGTCAGATGAGAAGCCTTGGCTCCGTCACCCATAGTGGAATTCTTCACTTCGACGAAGTCCCCCACCTTGGCGTGATTTCCGATCACGCTGTTGGGCCGCAGATAGGCAAAGGGGCCTACCTTCGTTCCGTCTCCTACGCGGCTCTCCAGAATTACCGAGGACTGGACTTCCGTTTCGTTTCCGATGGTGCTGTCCACAATCCTGCAGTTGTGGCCGATGACGCAGTTTTCTCCGATCGTCGTATTTCCTTCCAGGATGACACCGGGACCGATCTTTGTTCCCCTGCCGATGGTTACGGTTTCATCGATATATGAGTGTTTCCAATCCGTGAACCCTACGCCGTTCCGAATGTGAGCGACTACGATCTGCAGCCGCTTTCTTTCTTTGATCAGCTCCCGTTCCGTGATCTTCTCCACGATGTCGACCTCTTCCGATGTCAAACGATTCTGTTCCATTTACATTTCTCCTTTTGTGTCACACATGTTTAGTATAGCACCTTTCTTTCGTTTCACAAAGACCAAAAACAAAGAAAGGCGAAAAAAACAGCAACTCTTGTAAGCTGCTGTTTTTATTCTATGGTAATTTATTCCTGTGAAATCGTTTCGCTTTCCCCGGAAGCTTTTTCCACATCCAGAGACTCCGCAAACGTCTCTTCGTACTTGCGGAAAATAGCTCTGGCGATCTTCTCTCTCGTCTCCGGGAGAAGTGGATGAGCCACATCCTTATACTTGTCCCCGATCTTCTTGCTGGGCATAGCTACGAACAGACCATTGATACCTCTGACGATCTTGATATCGTGAACCACAAATTCACCGTCAAAGGTAACGGAAGCTACGGCTTTCATCTTTCCTTCATCGTCCATTCTTCGAATTCTTACATCGGTAATTTCCATAATCGTTCTTCTCCTCTTCGCGCAAACTGCCACACAATTAGGATATTGTCTCTATATTATACTCCATGTGACAGTTGTTTTCAACAACAACATCGACCTACTGCGCGTTTCCTCCCGCGACAAAGCGACCGCTATTCCGAAAACAGCCCGGCGATTTCAGGATTTCGCTCCACTTCGATCGTCTGCTCGTCGGCATCCACCTTCCCCAGGTATACCAGGGGAAAATATTCGTTCACCTTTTTCTTCTCCGGTTCTTTCGCAGCGATCACCACGCCGACCCCTACGACCTCCACGTCGAATTCCCGCATCATGTCGCTGATTCCGCGGACGCTTCCTCCGGCCCGCATAAAATCGTCTACGATCAGGGCCTTCGTCCCCGGACGTACCGCCCGCTTCGCCAGCGACATCTTCTGGATCCGCTCCGCGGAGCCGGAAAAGTAGTTGATGCTGACGGTAGAGCCCTCGGAGATCTTGC
>JAGATO010000136.1 GCA_017621195.1 Bacillota bacterium
ATATGCTCCGCTATGAAAACCGGCCGCCCATCTTCCGCATGGGCTTTTAATTCAACCTGAAACATGAGCCGTTCGATGCTGTTCGTCGGATTCTTCCGTTTATTCACAACATAAGCTGTGACAAGAGAATAGCCGCCTTTCAGAGGTATCCTGGAAACATGGACATGTACGTTTGAATCGCAGACAAGCGGATAGTCATTTGTGCGTGTAAAATCCGCAAAGACGACGCGTACTGTCTCCTTCATGGGAATACGGGTATATACGGCACGGCTGTGTTCCTTTTCGTCTTTGCCGGTATATTTGCGGGAGGACTTTGAATAATCGCCCCAACACACATCCAAATTAAGCCCGTCCAGATCGCTCTGTACATAGAAGCTGATGCCGATGGAAGATGGCAACTGAAAGCGAGTGGTGGAAATGGGTTCGTTATCATCTTCTTCACCCGCGGTATAATCTTCACCGTCTTCGATTGCCATATCGGCATCAACTTCCTGCTCGCCCGCGCTGGAATAATCCTCATCATCGTTCTGAGCATCCAGCATACCGACAAGATAAGCATAGCGCGGATTTTCCTCCAGCACTTCTTCATCTTCCCGCGGGCCAATGAGGTCAGTTCTGATGGCTTCAATGATTTTCTGCCTGACTTCTGCGTATTTGAACCTGTCGGCCATTAGTCATCCTCCTTCATGTCCAAGGCGGTCCCGAGGGTGTATCTGCACGTATTGCCAGGATGGATATTCTCATCAGTGACCAGGCGGTAGACCCAGGGCTTGCCGTCCGGATCGGCGGTGGAGGCAAAATGGCACCAGCGGATGCCTTCCCGTGCCTTGGCCACCACATCGGCATCAGTGACTTCGTTGGCGGCCTTCACTTCCACCATATACTTGTGCGTGGCGGTTTCCACGAGAAAGTCCGGGTTGTACTGCTGCCCGGCCTGCCAGAAGAGACCCAGCTGATTGAGCGGCGGCTTGATCCAGCGGATCACGTCCGAGTCTTCCTCCAGGATGATGGAGAACAGGCGCTCCGAGTCGCTATCAAAGGCGTTCTCGGTGTAATAGCCCTTTTTATATCCGGTGAACAGATACTTTCTAATATTGCTCCTGTCTGTAAAGGGCCGGTCAAAGCGCACACGCCCATCCTTCCGGATGTTCTTCACGAAGCGCCGGAAGAGGATCAGATCCTTCTGGACGGTGTGAATATCCTGCGTCTTACGTTCCACATGCTGGAAGATCTGCGTGCGGATGTCCGAAACAATCAGCGTGGCGTATCTGCGCACGATCCTGCGCTTTTCCTCTTCGTCGCCATCGATCTGGGCCAGATACTGATCCACCACGTCAATGATGAAGTCTGCGTCATCATAGGACAGCTCCGGGATGGAATCCAGCAGCATACAGGCCAGAGTGTTCAGCGCGTCATCCACTTCGAGAATCTGTGCATCCACGGAAGCGAGGAACTGCTGATTGACAGCATCGAAGCGCTCAATTTTCGCCATGGCAACTTCAAAGTCCGGGATGGTACAGCGAACCTCGAAACGGTTAAACTTCACCTCGGATGTGGTCTGCACCAGGATTTTGGGGACGGAGATCGCTTTGCCAGAATACTCGCGCATCTTCTGAACGAACTCATCTTTTGACAGCGGTTTTCTCCCGGCGGCACCGGTATCAACGGGAGCAGGGACGGGCTGAACCGGTTCCGCAGGAGCGGTCGGCTGCGCTTCCGGCAGATCAAACAGGGAAATCTGGTTATCATCCACTTCCGATGTCTGCCGCTGCCTTCCCGGGCCGAAGGTCTTCAGATAGGCGGCATACAGATCCTGCTGGGTCTGGGGATTGTCCACCTCGCGGAAGCTTCGGGTGCCGGTATCGGTCACGATCTGATCAAACAGGGACAGCTGTGCGTCATCCACAGGACTGCTCACATCCACCGTGTCCGTCGGCTCCACGCCCGTCCTGTCCAGGTCGCGGTAGCGGAAGATGTCGCTGCTCTTCACTTCATCCACCAGTTCCCGATAATGCTCATGCGCCACAATGTCCAGCGTGTCGATATCCTCGTTGCCGGTGGCATAGCCGAAGGGCAGACGCAGGCCTCTGCCGATGGTCTGCATGGCCAGGATGTCACTCTTTGCTGCATTCAGCGGAATGATGGTGAACAGGTTGTTGACGTCCCAGCCTTCCTTCAGCTTGTACACATGCAGCACGATCTCGACGGGGTTGTCCGCGCGCTCAATGGAGAGCAGGAGCCGCACGTTTTCCTCGGTCTCTTCGCCCTTCATGTTGGAGTGTACTTCAATAACCCGCCCCTTATACCTGCCACCCAGGAATTCGTCGCTGTCAATCATGGCGCGGACATCCCTGGCGTGGTTTGTATCGCGACAGGCAATCAGCACAATCGGTTTAACATATAAAAGGTTATGATCATCGCAGTATTGCCTGATAATGCCCTTGCGGTGTTCATGTTGGGTCAGGCCGTCCCGGATCTTCATTTCCTCGATATCAGCCGCGCTGTAACCCGCCATGTTGGAGCGCCCCATGACTACGGGTATTTTCAGGTATCCCTCCGCCGCACCGCGGGCAAGGTCATAGGCATAGATTACATTG
>JAGATO010000137.1 GCA_017621195.1 Bacillota bacterium
AGGAGCTGTGGAACCTGGCCGTGGGAAACGGCGATGCTCTGGCGGAACGGTGGCTGCGGGGAGAAGCCCTGGCGGAAACCGCGCTGGCGCGTCTACCCCGGAGCGGATGGAACCTGATGACCTATCGGGGAGTTCCGCTGGGCTGGGGAAAGGTCTCCGGCGGCGCGGTGAAGAACCACTATCCCAAGGGGCTGCGCTGGGTGTAACGGCGGTGACGGTGGGCGCTTAATTTCGTTTTTTATCGCCGTTGCCGTTAAAAAAAGCTTGCAAATCCTGAGATTTATGATATAATTGAAAAGCATTTGATTTGCGAACGAAAATTTTCGCGGAAAAGTGCTCTCTGCTTCGGCAGCAGGGCCGAAGCCATTTAGTCCATAGGGAGGTGAAACGAATGAATAATTACGAGGTAATGTTCATCATCAAGTCTACGCTGGAAGAAGAAAAGAAAGAAGCGACGATTGAAACTGTTAAGAGCATCATCGCAACTGCCGGCGAAGTCGGTAAGGTAGACGTATGGGGCATGAGAAAGCTGGCATATCCCATCCAGAAGATGAACGAAGGTTACTATGTTGTAGTAGAATTTACTGCAAAGCCTGAGCTTCCGAAAGAATTAGACAGAAGACTCAAGATTTCCGACAATGTAATCAGACACCTGATCATCAACAAGGATGAAAAATAGGAATTGGTGAAACTATGAATTCAGTTATTTTAATCGGAAGATTAACAAGAAAGCCTGAATTGCGCTACTCCAACTCCGGAAACCAGACCGCCATCGCCAGATTCTCTCTGGCTGTGGATCGTCCGTTTTCCAGAGATCAGGAAAAGACGGCGGACTTCATCAATATCGTAGTTTTCGGAAAACAGGCCGAAAACTGTGAACGATATCTGGACAAGGGCCGTCAGGTTGCGGTACAGGGACGAATTCAGACCGGAAGCTACAAGACGCAGACCGGTGAAACCAGATACACGACGGATGTCGTGGCTGACAGAGTCGAATTTCTGAGCGGCGGAGATAGAAGCGGTGCGCCCGCAGGCGGCGGCCAGTACGGTGGACAGTCCTATGGCGGCGGTTCCCAGTACGGCGGTTCCGACAACGGAGCGAAGTCCGGCGGTTCCGATTACAGCGGAATCCCCGAGGGCTTCCAGAGCGTATCCGATGACGATATTCCGTTCTAACTCGAAAGCGAAGTTTTATTTTAAGAATTTGAAATAAGGAGGCTTACCCATGATGCAGGATAAGAGACGCGGCGGCATGAGAAGAAAGAAAGTATGCCAGTTCTGCGCAGACAAGACCGAAACCATCGATTACAAGGACGTTGAAAAGCTGAAGAAGTACGTGACCGAACGTGGCAAGATTCTGCCCAAGAGAATCACCGGTACTTGCGCGATTCATCAGAGAGAAGTGACCAAGGCAGTGAAGAGAGCAAGAATCGTTGCGCTGCTGCCCTACGTTGCAGACTAATCATTCGATTCCAGAGGAAGTGAGAAATCACTTCCTTTTTTCTTTCACGGCGGCTGACGCGTGGGGAAGTCGGCCGCCGGAGGACAGTGTACGACGGCGATCGCAGCAGCGATCGAAACGGAAAGGGGACGGGGAAATGACAAAGGTAAGGAACAGGAGAAAAAGCGCGATGTCGGCGCTGCTGGCGCTGCTTCTGATCGCCTGCATGGTATTGATGGCCTGCAGCCCGGCGCAGGAAAGCGTTCCGTCGGAGGAAGAAAGAACCCTGCCGACGCTGCCTGCTGACGATTCCACGTTTTCGGTCAGGTACATCGACGTGGGACAGGCGGATGCGGCGCTGGTGGAATGCGACGGGCGGTACATGCTGATCGACGGAGGAAACAAAGGAGATTCGGACGTGATCTACACCGTTCTGAACAACGGCGGAATCGAGCTGTTGGACATCGTGGTGGCGTCCCACGTGCACGAGGATCACATCGGAGGCCTGCCGGCGGCTCTGGTTCGGGCGGATGCAGACCTGATTCTCTGTCCTACGGCGGAATACGACAGCGACGAATTTATGGATTTCCGAAAGTATGCGCTGCAGCGGTGTCCAAAGATCACCGTTCCTCAGCCGGGAGACACCTACGTCCTGGGCAGTGCGACAGTGACTGTTCTGGGAGTGAACAGTGCGGATAGCATAAACGATACGTCCATCGTTTTGAAGGTGCAGTACGGTGAAACGTCGTTTTTGTTCACCGGCGATGCGGAGGAGCCTGCGGAACAGGCGATCATGGGCAGCGGACAGGATCTTTCCGCCACCGTCTTGAAGGTGGGACATCACGGATCGTCCACCAGCTCCACCGCTAAATTTCTGGATGCGGTGGATCCGGGCTACGCCGTGATCTCCGTGGGAAAGAACAACAGCTACGGCCATCCTGCGGAGGAGACGCTGCAGAAGCTTGCAGACCGCAGCATCCAGGTCTACCGGACGGATCAGATGGGCGACATCCTCTGTACTTCCGACGGGCAAACCGTGTCCTTCACGTGGGAGAAGTCGGGGACTGCTGCGGTTCCCGTCACAGCGGCTCCGATCGTTGTTACGAACCCGGTCGCTGGCGGTGAAGCCGGCTCCGCAGCGGAAGCGCCGGCTGCGGAGATCACGTACGTTCTCAACACCAATACCCGGAAATTTCACCTGCCTTCCTGTAAGAGCGTAGCTCAGATCAAGGAGTCCAACCGGTCGGAGTTTACGGGAACCCGGGATGAAATCATAGAACAGGGATACTCACCCTGCGGAAACTGCCGCCCGTAGCGCGGCGGCTTCGTTTGTCTGAAGCATCGGTCCTCGTGAAGCTTTTGTGAAAAACAGCCGGAGGACGCAAAAAAGAAAGACAGGACTTCTATGGATGTGGTATAATAATTAAGATATACAAGATGGGTAAGTATGCCCTGTCCTGTATAGAAGTGTGTTACCTGTCACTTTCAATTTGAGGGAATGCATATGGGGAAGAATTTTTTAGAAAAGATCATAGAGCCGATTCTGCGCGTCAATCTGGTGATCCAGGTCATACTGGCCCTGGTTCTGACCTACCTGAACGTGAAGCTGGGAGTGGTGGCCTTTCTCATCATCATCGTCCTGGCGGTGTACTATCGGAAATACGCGGAGAACAAGGGACACCAGCTGAAGGAATATGCGGATAACATCACCGAGGAGATGGACGATTCATCCCGGCAGTTTGTGGCGGAGAATCCCCTTCCCATCTGTATGATCGACAGAGACGGAGCCATCCTCTGGATCAACCACAAGTTCCGCACCCTGTTTCCTCAGGTGGAGCTGTTCAACACCAACATTCAGGTGGTCACCAACGTGAAGCACAGCGAGTTTCTGCCGGAGGACGAAGTGGATGCGGCGGACAGCTACGTGACCGTGTCCACCGCCAACAAGGTCTATCGGATCATCACCAGCCGCATGAGCGATTCGGACACGCGCCTTCTGTACTGGCAGGACGTGACCAACTGGGAGACGCTGAAATCCCTCTATCGGGACGAACGGCCCTGCACGGCGTATCTGAGCGTGGACAACTACGACGATCTGGTGGCGGCGACGCCGGATAACAAGCGATCCGAACTGGCGGCCCAGATCGAGAAGATGATCCGCCAGTGGGCGGCTCACTACAACGCGTCCATTCTGCGCTACAGCCGGTATCAGTACCATCTGGTGTTCGAGACGCGGTACTACGAAAAGATGGAGATGGAAAAGTTTTCCATTCTGGACGAGATCCGGAACATCGAGACGGAGGCGGATTTCCCCGTGTCGGTGAGCATCGGCGTGGGCGTAGGCGCAAAGTCCTACGACCAGTTGGATGAATACGCGGCTGCGGCCATGGACCTGGCTCTGGGCCGGGGCGGTGACCAGGCCGTCATCAAGAAGATGAACAGCGTGGAATATTACGGCGGCCGTTTGCAGGCCATCGAAAAGCGAAACAAAGGAAAATCCCGGATCATGGCTCACGCGCTGCGGCCGCAGATCGACCAGGCCTCCAACGTGATCATCATGGGTCACAAGCGGCCGGACATGGACTGCTTCGGCGCCTCTTTGGGGATCCATCGCATGGCGGTCATCCGCAACAAGACGGCGGCGGTGGTGATCAACGGTCGGCCCGAATCCCTGGACCGCATCTACGACAAGGCTGTCGGGACGGGAATGTACAACTTCGTCAGCAGCGAACAGGCCCTGGACATGGTCAACAAGGATACACTTCTGGTGGTGGTGGACACCCATCGCCCCAAGCTCACCGAATGTCCGGAGCTGTTGACCAGGACGGAGAAGATCGTGGTCATCGACCATCACCGACGCTCGGAGGACGCCATCGAAAATCCCATGCTGACCTACATGGAGTCCTACGCCTCTTCCGCATCGGAACTGGTGGCCGAGATTCTACAATATTATACGGAGAAAAAATCCATCGATAAGATGGAGGCGGAAGCCCTGTTGGCCGGCATCATGCTGGACACCAATCATTTCAGCGTGAAGTCCGGCGTCCGCACCTTCGAAGCGGCCGGCTGGCTGCGGCGCAACGGTGCGGATATCACCAACGTGCGCCAGTTCTTCCGCATCGACGTCAGCTTCTTTAAACAAAAGGCGGCTCTGATCAGCAGCGCTCAGATCACCGGCGAAGGAATTGCCGTTGCCTGGACCGAGGACAGAGACGCCAACATGCAGGTCATCGCGGCACAGGCTGCCGACGAGCTGCTGACGATCAAGGGCGTGAGGGCCAGCTTTGTTGCCGGAATCAACTCGCAGGGGATCACTGTCATCAGCGGTCGGTCGCTGGGCGAGCTGAACGTTCAGACCATTCTGGAGAAGATGGGTGGCGGCGGTCACCTGACTACGGCCGGAGCCCAGGTAGTGGATCCGCCGGCTCAGGCCATTATGCAGATCGAAGATATCATCAGCAATTTGAATAAATAAAACTAAGATACGAGGGGGAAAGAACAATGGAAGTTATATTGATCAAAGATGTCAAAGGAATCGGTAAGGCCGGAGCATTGGCCAAGGTAAGCGACGGCTATGCCAGAAATATGCTGCTGCCCAGAGGTCTGGCCAAGGAAGCCACCGACGCCAACAAGAAAGCCCTGGCTCGGGAAAAGGCTCTGGCGGAGGAAAAGCGTCAGCAGGATCTGGCCGCTGCCAAGGTGCAGAAGGAACAGCTGGAAGCCATGACGCTGCAGCTGAAGACCAAGGCGGGAGAAGGCGGCCGCCTGTTCGGAGCCATTACCTCCAAGGACATCGCCGAGGAGCTGAAGAAGCAGACCGGTATGGATATCGACAAGAGAAAATTCGTTCTGGATGCGCCCATCAAGAGCGTGGGCGAATGCACCGTCGATGTAAAGCTGTTCACCGACATCACCGCCAAGTGCAAGATCAACGTCATCGCGGAATAGTCGCGAAATAAAGGAAACCAACTATGAGTCAGAGACCGGAACGGATTCCGCCGCATAACGACGAGGCGGAAAAATCCGTATTGGGCGCCATCTTTCTGGATAAGGAAGTGCTCTTCGACATTCTGGAGTTTCTCAAGCCGGAGGATTTCTACAGCGAAATGCATCAGGAGATCTACAAGGCGGTGGTGGAGCTTTACCGGAGAAATGAGCCGGTGGACATCCTGACGGTGTCCGAGGAGCTGAAGAGGAGAAAGACGCTGGAAATGGTCGGCGGGCGCGCATACATCGCCACGCTGTCCACCATCGTTCCCACCACGAAGAACGCCGTTCAGTACGGAAAAATCATCGCGGAAAAAGCCGTGCTGCGCCGTCTGATCAACGCCGCGGCGGAGATCACGGAAAACAGCTATCAGGAAAAGACGGATTCGGAACGCATTCTGGATGAAGCGGAGAAGAAGATCTTTGAGATCGCTCAGACCCGTCAGACCAAGGACTACGAAATGCTGAAGGACGTGCTGTGGGCCAACATTCAGCAGATCGACGCCGTGTCACAGAATCCCGATGGGCTGACCGGTATCACCACGGGCTTTGTGGATCTGGACAAGATGACCAACGGACTTCAAAAGTCCGATCTGATCATCATCGCTGCCCGTCCTGCCATGGGAAAGACGGCCTTCGTTTTGAACGTGGCTCAGCAGGCAGCCATTCAGGCCAATGCCAAGGTGCTGATCTTTTCCCTGGAAATGTCCAAGGAGCAGCTGGGACAACGTCTGCTGTCCATGGAATCCCGGGTGGAGATGCAGAAGATCAAGACCGGAAAGCTGGATCGGAAGGACTGGGAAAACATCAACGTAGCCCTGGACCGGCTGTCCAACGCCTCGATCTACATCGACGATACGCCCGGCATCTCCATCATGGAGATCCGGAACAAATGCCGCCGCTTGAAGGCCGACAAAGGGTTGGATATGATCGTGGTTGACTACCTGCAGCTGATGGCCGGCGACGGTCGGTCCGAAAGCCGTCAGCAGGAGGTCAGCGTCATGTCCCGGTTTTTGAAGCTGCTTGCCAGAGAGATGGAATGTCCGGTTCTGGTACTGTCTCAGCTGTCCCGAGCGCCGGAGGCCAGAAACGACAAGCGGCCTATGCTGTCTGACCTGCGTGAATCCGGCTCCATCGAGCAGGATGCGGACATCGTCATGTTTCTGTATCGGGATGAGTATTACAATAAAGAAAACACGGAGAAACCCAATATTTGTGAAGTTATCATCGCCAAGCAGCGAAGCGGTTCCACCGGTACGGTGGAGTTGACTTGGCTGGGAAAATACACCAGGTTTGCCGACAAGGCCAGAGAGGCATCCGCCTTCTGATCAGCCGGCGCGGAGGAGGTCGCTATGGAAAAGATCAACGCCAGCATGTCAGTCAGTCAGGTATTAGATATGGATGACAACATCCATCAGGTATTTCTCAGAAATGGTTTCAACTGCGTCGGTTGCCCCGGCGCTACATCAGAGAGTTTGGAAGAGGCAGCCAAAGGGCATATGGTAGACCTGAAAAAGCTGTTGTCCGACTTGAATCAATATATCGAATCAAAATAGCGTGCGCACTGCGCATGGCGAAGAAAAGACAACAAAGGAGTGACAAAAATGCCAGCATTAGCAGTTGTAGGAACCCAGTGGGGCGACGAAGGAAAAGGTAAGATGATCGACTACCTGGCAAAGCAGGCCGACGTGGTCGTTCGCGCTGCCGGCGGAAACAATGCCGGTCATACGGTCGTCATGGGCGGAAAGAAATACGCCCTGAAGCTGATCCCGTCCGGCGTTCTGAATCCCCAGGCGCTGAACATCATCGGCAACGGTGTGGTCTTCGATGTGAAGGGATTCTTCGATGAAGTGGATCATCTGAAGGCCGACGGCCTTCCCATGGATAAGATCTACGTCAGCGACAGAGCCCATCTGGTTCTGCCGTATCACAAGGTTCTGGACGGCCTGTACGAGGCGGCCAGAGGTGCAGAGGACATCGGTACCACCAAGAAGGGCATCGGCCCCGCTTATATGGATAAAGTGGAGCGTAGTGGCCTGCGGGTCTGCGACATGAAGAATCCGGACCGCTTTGCGGAAAAGCTGGGTGCGCAGATCGACCGGAAGAACGAGCAGATCGTCAAGCTGTTCGGCGGCGAGCCCCTGGATAAGGAAGCCGTCATCGCCGAATACGTGGAACTGGCCAAGCGGCTTGAGCCTTACATCGCCGACACCGGCGTCATCGTATACGGAGTCATCAAGGCCGGAAAGAAAGTGCTGTTCGAGGGCGCCCAGGGAACGATGCTGGATATCGACCTGGGAACGTACCCATTCGTCACCAGCTCTCATCCTACCAGCGGCGGCTTCACCTCCGGCGCTGGCGTAGGTTCCAACGTGATCAGCCAGGTTCTGGGCATCGTCAAGGCTTACACCACCCGCGTAGGTAAAGGTCCCTTCGTCACCGAACTGTTCGACGCTACCGGAGAACGGATTCGGGAAGTAGGTCACGAATACGGTACCGTCACCGGCCGGGCAAGACGCTGCGGCTGGCTGGACGCTGTGGTTCTGAAGTACGCTGCCAGAGTCAACGGCCTCACCGGCATCGCCCTGATGCTGCTGGACGTTTTGTCGGAATTCGAGACGCTGAAGATCTGCTACGCCTACGACCACAATGGCAAGATCATCGAGAACTTCCCCGCCGACCTGGATCTGGTGGCGGAGTGCAAGCCGGTCTACAAGGAACTGAAGGGATGGCAGTGCGATATCAGCGGCTGCCGCAGCTACGATGACCTTCCGGAAGAGGCGAAAAACTATATCAAGGAGATCGAAACGCTGACCGGCGTACCGGTGAAGAGCATTTCGGTAGGACCTGACCGGGATCAGACTATGATCCGTCAGGAGATTTTCTAAAGAAAGCGAGCATCCATGGGATTTCAGAGACAGATAGCCAAAAACCATTATCTCCACGACACAAGAGTGGAAAATATGTTTATCAACGAGTACATGATCGACGCGCCGGGAGAGTACGTCAAGGTATTCCTCTACGGCCTCATGTACGCGGATCTGGGCATGCCTCTGGAAAACGATATGATCGCGCGGGAGCTTTCCATGGAGGAGGAAGAGGTCCTCATGGCATGGAGCTACTGGGAAAAGCAGGGGGTCGTCAGGAAGCATCTTGCCGACCCCAATGATAAATTCCACTACGAGGTGGAATTTATCGACC
>JAGATO010000010.1 GCA_017621195.1 Bacillota bacterium
AGTCCGACAATCTGATCTATCAGCTTCTGACCGGATCCCACATTTCCTTCATAGCCCGGCATCGCCAGCGTATCCAGCACCTGCGGTCTGTCTTTTTCCCGTTTCGCCTTTCGCACGGCGTTCTTCACCAGAAGCCACAGATCCCGTTCTCCGAACAGATACCCTCTGGCCTTCCGTACCGTTTTGACCGCATCGGTTACATCCAGCCCCTCCGCCAGAGAAAACCCGGCGTTTTTGACGATCTCCCTCAGGATCCTTACCATGGAATCCAGACTCGGCGCCAGAATTTCCATCACCTCGAAACCCCCTTCGAACATCAGCCGATTCACCTGTCTCCGGTTCAGCTTTCCCCGGGGAACCACCACGATCACCGGCTTTTCTCCCTGTTCCAGCAGCAGCTCCACGGTAACATCCGACAGGGCCGTCAGACCGTCGCATTTGACGATCAATGCCGCCGTATCCTGAACGGGAAAGACGAGCTTTCGCATCATCGCCATGGTCTGGGCTTCCGAAGTTTCCCCCAGAGTATCGCAGGCTCCATGATCCAGTTCCTTTTCGGAGTAGATCGTAAAATATCCCCGGTCTTCTTGAATCTTCTGAAGAGGGTTGTTTTCGGTATCTTCATCCGCTCCTGCGCCGCCGTCCTCTTCCTCGTCCAATTCAATGTCCAGATCCCGGAAGAAATCGGACAGATCATCGATTCCGTATCCCGCCAGTTCCTCCACATCAGCAACTCCCTCTTCCTCCTCGTCGCTCATCAATTCTGCGGCGAGGCTGCAGGCATCCATTCCGTACCGGATCGAGTCGCAGATCAGAACCAGATGATTCTCACCGCTGCGGTTGTGCAACGTCCGGAGTTCATTCAAATGAGGGCGAAGATCCAGCATCCGATCCAGTTCCTCCGGAGAGTGATTTCCCTTTTCCAAATAGTGAATCGTCATCGGTCCCTGCGGCGTCTGCAGCCGCAGAGTCTTTTCTATGGAGATCATTTCCCGTTCCGTCTGTTTCATCTCTTTCATCATCACAGCCACCTCCGTTACAGTCTGTATTCCTTCCCTTTTCCGTTCTTCTCCGCGGACCGAATCGCCTGATCGTAATATTCCTTCAAACCGTGATCCACGATGTATTCCATTACGGCAGACATATTTCCCGAGTGGATCAGGCCCCATTTTCTGAGCCGTCGAAACGCCGTTTTCTTTCCCATGTTCAGCACACGCTCCGTAAATGGCAGCAGCTCCGCTCCCTGATGTTCCGGAGGACGTACCTCCACTACGCGATCCAATACCGCCAGATTTCTGCAGTGATCCAAACAGGAAACATAGACCTGACTTCGCATAAAGTCATTTATATCACAAAAGCCTCGCTCGAAAATTTTGTGCTCCGGATGGATCATCAGCCGCAGCGGTGACCGTTCCAGCATCTCCGTAAACGGTTTGTCGGCCGGTGCACAGGCGGGAAGGAGTCCTGCCCATTCCGTCACATCGCAGGGTTCCGCTTCTTCCTTCCATTCCGCTTCACAGATCCGCAGTATTTTCTCACTTCTCGTTTTCAGCATCAGCCCGATCAGCTGTTCCTTTTCTTTCAGGCGAAGCTCACCATCCAATCGCATTTTCAAAATTTGGTAGCAATCGCAGATCTGATCCGGCTCTCTGCAAAGCGCGCCAAACTTCGTCAGATCGAACTCCGTTCCGCGACACCGTCTCAACAGCTGACCGTTGGCCATTTTTAAAATCAGATCGGTGCATGCAGGCTGAAGCAAAGATGTCATCAGCTGCGGGAAATGCTGTTCCAACCGGTTGAGCATATCTTCGTTTCTCACGTGGCAGATCAGTTCACGAAATCCTTCCGTTTCTCCGTCCTTTCCGAACTTCAGGAAAAATTCCGCAGCTTCCGTATCGTCGCTCAGCACAGCGAACTGCCACGGTTCGATCAGCAGGTTTTTCAATGCAGTGCAGTGATAATCCCTATTTTCATCTTCCAGCCGCTCTCCTACTCCACCGTTATACGTACCGATACAATCCCGGTCTTGAGCCAGAGCTTCTTCCGTCGAGAAGGGAACCATGTGAAATCCTCGTTCCATTAACA
>JAGATO010000138.1 GCA_017621195.1 Bacillota bacterium
GCTGCTGGCCGACTTATATGCATTGATGAACTTGGAGAGTCCCGTGTTTGGGTGTCCTTTGAAGAGAACATGTATGTGGTCCCCATCATGATTCCATTCTTCCACAGTGATGTTATAGCTTGGGGCAATGCTTTCGAAGATATCCCGGAGTCGCTCTGAAATCGCATCGTTTATGACGTTGCGTCTGTATTTCACGACCAGTATGAGGTGGTAATGCATCAGGAATACTGAATGATGATTGCTGTCTAATTTCATTGATATACCAACCTTTTTAATATGATTTACTGAGTATATGATATCACAAAATGATTGGGAATTCAACGAAGTTCAACAAGATTGGCGACAAAAAACGCCGGAAACCGCCAATTCATCTGGCAATTGCCTGATCAGCAGGATTGTCATCTTTTAAAATGATTTCCTTTCTTTTTCCGGATTTGTTTTGGAGGGAAGAACGTTTCCAGCAAAGGCTCTTTCCGGTGTGACGTGGCTTGAAATAAAGACTGCCTTTTGGGAGTTGCTTATATTCTTCTTCTTTTGTTTTCAATTCTCTAGATAGTGATTCATACACATGGTCTAAATAGAATAAAGAGTGACTCATAACCAGACCTTCCATAAAATGTTATTTTGCAAATATAATATCATGAAGAATTATAAATGTAAAGAAATAATGCAATATTTATCCAGAAAATCGAAGGTGAAAAAAGGCGAAACCTTGTGAATTCGCTGCTTCAAAGATGCGTCTGTGGGTAGCGCAGCTGCGCCTTGTTTCAACTTCAGATCAATGAACATTTTCATTGAAACCGGTTTCTTCAAAGCGGGGATAGTGGAAACGGCGGCGGAAGTGTGATATAATCATCGAAAGATCACAAGTTCGTAGATACATTTGGAAGACGCGGGGAACAATGTATCTTGGCGCGGCGGACGATTGAGTGTGTCGGATGACTGGGCGCGCCGAGTGACTGGATGCATCGGACTGCTAACCGCGCATCAGCCGAACGCGGAGGCGTTGAAGCGCATGGTATGAGCGCGTGCAGAATACGTGCAAAATACGTGCAGAATAATGGATAGAAAGAAGGGTAAATCGAATGGGAAATGAAACAAAAACGAGACAGAGAAGCGAGATCCCACAGGAGTTCAAGTGGGATATTGAAGATATGTTTGCGTCGGAGGAACAGTGGGAGCAGGCAATGAAAAAGGCGTTGGAGCTGGGAGAGAAGTTCGGCGCGTTTTCCGGTCATCTGGGAGAAAGCGGTTCCGGACTGTTGGCTGCCATGCAGGAGAGAGACGCCCTGTGGCAGACGGCGGAAAAGGTTTACGTCTACGCCAGAATGAAACGGGATGAGGATAATCGGGTTGCTTCGGCTCAGGCTATGACCGACAAAGCCCAGTCCATGCTGGCGAAGATCTCTGCAGCGACGGCCTTCTTTACGCCGGAGTTGCTGGAAGTTCCCAGAGAAACCATCGACCGCTTCATGGAAACCACCGAGGGGCTGCGCATCTATGCTCACGTCTTTGACGAACTGTTCCGGGAGAAAGAACACGTTCTGTCCAAAGCTGAGGAGAACATTCTGGCGCAGATGAGCGAGATCACTTCGGCCACCAACGACATCTTCTCCATGATCAATGATGCCGACATCAAATTCGGGTCCATCGAGGATGAGGACGGAGCGACCGTGGAGGTCACCCATGGAACGTATATCGGACTGATGCAGTCCCATAACCGGCGCGTCAGAAAGGAAGCCTTCGAGCACATGTATGCATCGTACATCGCTCAGAAGAACACCCTGGCCGCCACCTACAATTACAACACCAAGACCGACGTAATCAGTGCGCGGATTCGGAAATACCCCTCGGCCATGGCGGCAGCCCTGTCCGGCGACAACGTATCCACCGACGTGTACGACAACCTGATTGCCGTGGTCAACGAATACCTACCTCAGCTTCATCGCTATATGGATCTGCGCAAGAAGATGATGGGCGTGGATGAAGTCCATATGTACGACGTCTACGTTCCGTTGGTGGAGATGCCCAAGGAGAAGATTCCTTACGAAAAGGCGCTGGAGATCATCAACGAGGCGTTGAAACCCATGGGAGAAGATTACCTGAGCCGCATGAACAAAGGCTTTGCCTCCGGCTGGGTGGACGTCTATGAAAACGAAGGAAAGACCAGCGGCGCTTATTCCTTTGGCAGCTACGACAGCAAGCCCTACATGCTGTTGAACTACGATGGACGGCTGCAGGACGTGTTTACCGTGATCCACGAAATGGGTCATTCCATGCATTCCTGCTATACGAGAGAGGTTCAGCCCTTCGTTTACGGCAGTCACTCCATCTTCACCGCGGAGGTTGCCTCCACCGTCAACGAATCCCTGCTGATCCAGCACCTGCTGAAGAACGCCAAGGACGTGGAGGAGAAGAAGTACCTGCTGAACCTGCATCTGGAAGAATTCAGAACCACGCTGTTCCGCCAGACCATGTTTGCCGAATTCGAAAAGCTGACTCACGAAGCGGTAGAAGCGGGCGACGTACTGACGGCGGAATGGCTGTCGGAGCAGTATTACGGCCTGAACCGGAAGTATTTCGGCGACGCCGTGGTTTCCGACGAACAGATCGCCATGGAATGGGCCAGAATTCCTCATTTCTATAATTCGTTCTACGTCTACAAATACGCCACCGGCTACTCCGCAGCCACGGCCATTTCGAAGAAAATCCTCACCGAAGGTGAGGCTGCC
>JAGATO010000139.1 GCA_017621195.1 Bacillota bacterium
GACAGTTCCACGTATTCCACCGTCACATCGTCTATCGCCGTTATGCTTTCCGTCGTACTGTACGTCGCGGCAAACAACTCCACCGTGTGTTCTCCCGCCTCTAAGAGAAGGGGATGGGTATAGCGGCCTTCCAGCGTAACCCCCGCCTGCAGCGGCACCTGCCACCGTTCTCCGTCGATGCGGATTTCATTTCCAAAATAGGCGCTTCCCGAATACCGCCGTATCATATAATCGAAGGAAAGCACTGCCTGACAGCCTTCCTCCACCGTAAAAGAAAGCGTAGTCAAATCGCTTCGCAGCTTCCTCGATTCAGGAATTGGGGATGCCTGAAGGCGATCTGACACCAGATCTTCAGGATCGATATGGGAAAAATAATCGTTTCCGACCCGGTTGTTATCGAAGGACTCCGCCATGGTTTTGACGACGGAATATTGAATATCCGTTAGCTGATTCGATCGCTGATTGATGGCTGCTCCCACAGAGAAAATATCTTCCGCGTCTTCTTCAGCTCCCTCCGGCATCAGCAAATCGTACTCGTAATAATACGTCGTGTCCGGTTCCAGCTCCATCGTCCTGCGAAGAGCGCCGCCTTCCGCCGTTTTTCGCAGGTTCACGTAGGTGGAGGTTTTCGCCGCACCGTCGTCCAGCCATCGCTGAATCCTTTGAGCCAGGGATTCCTCTTCCAGCGATTCCTTCGTCAGGACAAAGGTCTCCTGGCGATCTGCCGAGCCGTCCCGCGTCAGATATCGGGAACGGCAGCGCTGCTCCACCTGTTCTGCCGTCTGATACCGCCGGTACAGCGTCGTAATGTTTCCGGAAGGTGGCGATTGGTACTGGCCGTTCTGACCGGACTGGATCACCCCATATACCGCAGAACTGCTGCCGTATTCCTGCATATCGTTCAGTTCCAATTCCCCGTTGCTTCGCAGCTGGCCAGTGGCTGTTGTCATGTCGAAGCGGATGGTCTTCGTTCTCTGCGGATAGCCGTGAGCAGGGCCGTTTCCCCAGCCGTAATCGGCGATCCACGTCAGATAACCTCCGGCAACCACGTAGGCGCTGCTGTCCACCTGTTCCGCCGCGATGATCCGCGGTTCCGCCGGATATCCGTTTTTATTGTTCAGCGATACGGTAGCTGTCTTTCCGGTGGTCAACTCGCAGCAAATGAAATTGGTATAATATACGCCGCTTTCTTTCTCCGAAGAAATATAGGCTACGTACGTCACGTTCCCCGATCCGTCCTTCACCGCCGTTCCCATCAGCTCAGCCCCCGTTTGGCTCACCGAACCGCGAAGATCGCCGTCCTCATCGAAGAGGAAAAACCGGATCGTATCTCCGCAGGTTTCTTTCACTAAAAGGCTGCCATCGGTACAAAATGCCTCGGCGTCGTAAGACGCATCCGCCGATGCCGCCACCTTAAGCTCCTGTAAGCTCACTTTCTGCGTCTCCATATCCATGGATGCCCGATACAGGGTCTTACCTCCGCGGGTCACAAACTGCAGGCGACCGCCGAAGCGGGCCGAGCCCTCTCCGATGAGTCCGCTGTGTATTTTGGTCACCCGGCCAGTCGAGATATCGATGCGGTAAATCCCGTCATTCTTCACCGTCAGAATTCGATTGGCAGCCACAAAGCATCGGTTTCCCACGGCGAAGGGCAGTACAGCCAGCTTCGCTCCCGTGGTCTTGTCCAAAACCAACGTCCTGCTTTCGGAAACGAAATATAAATACGTTCCGCTGTCATCCTGAGCGAAATAGGGACCGCGATCCGGAACGGTCAACACGCTTTCGTCAAAGGTGTACGTCCATTCCACGGCGCCGGTCTCTCCATTCCATGCCGTGATCGTATAGGGAGGCTGAGGATACTCGTCCAGACCGGACCCCAACCATGTGGCATCGATTTTATAAAAGTTCTGATCATCTACGATAAAATTATCCTTCTCATAGAGCGGTGTCCAGCTTCCCTGGTATCCGAAGGGCGTATTCACTTCCACGGTCTTCGTCCAGGGTCGATCCTCCGACACCGTCTGCGGAAGCATCCGCTCCGCCGTGATCGACACATCGCAGCCGTGTTCCAGAAGGGCGGCTTCCAGCTGGGACAGCTGGCTTCGCACCAGACGGTCCGTTTCTTCATCGGCGCTCAAAAGAAGGATTTCCGCCTTCGTCAGTTCCTTCGGTTCCAGGCTGACCTGAGGCGCCACATTGATTACCTCACCGTCCTTCGTCACCGAAGCGCTGCGGCGATCCGCCTCTGTCACGTACTCCGGCAGGGTTGCTTCCGTCCATACGTCCGTCACGGTCAGGTTCATCCGGAATTTTCCCACGCCGTGCTTCAACAGGGCGATCTTCTGTCCCGTTCCGAAGGAGCGGTCTTCATACCCCACCATGGACAAGGCCTCCGAGAAGTCGCCCGTCATCCCTCCTTCATCGTTCAGCGCCGCGAATTCCCAGCGCCGTTCCAGCTGGTCACCGTCGGTCCTGGACTGATCTACAGCCTCAATTTCCGCCGTCTTCTGCCCCCGAGAACGGAGGAAGGTCGCCTCCATCCCGATGGATGGTTCCGGCGCCAGATCCGGTGTTACCGTAAATTCCTGAACGATCTGATCCGTCTTTCCACCGCTGTCCCGGACGTAGATCGTATAGGTGAGCTGGCGTTCCTCTGCGAATTTCGTCAGAAATTCCAGTCGGCAGTTGGTAAACAGTTCATCGGATTCCAGCGCTTCGATGGGCCGGGTTTTGATTCCGTCGCTATTGTCCTTCTCATTTTCCAAAGCTGCGCTCAGATTGTGACTCAGATGTACCGTTTCGCCGCTCAGCTGGTCCCTGATTTCGATCCAGAGCTCCGTCAACGGTCGCTTCGGATCCGTGGCCACCCAGACGTTGATGCACTGCGCCCGGTTCTGCTTCTGCGTTCCCGTAAGAGAATGAAGAATGGACGGCGTATTCACCACCTGGACGGATCGCTGATCCGATCCGCTGGTTCCGTTCTTTGCCGTCACCGTCAGCATCACGGGATAAGTACCTACCGTATCGAACACGGCCTGAGCCTTCGTCGGCACGGTACTGTTCTTTCGGATCGAACCGCCTCCCTGCGGCAGGCGGAAGCTGTTCTTTGCCAGTCCTTCCGCGTAGACCCGGGTAGCGCTGCGCTGTGCGCCGTCTACGGTAAAGCCTGTACTGTCGGTGACCGTGGTAGGATGGCCCACATAGGTCTGGGAAGGCACCGACAGGCTGACTTCCATCTCCATGGACGGATCTTCTCCTTCTTCCGGTTCGATGGGCTCTGCCGGCAACTCCGGATCTTCGATCAGAATCCGTTCTTCCACCGTTCCTTCGCTGATCTCGAACAGCACGATCTTTCCCTGCACGGCAAAGGACTGGTAATACAGCGTTCCCGACTGGCGTGACTTGTGAACGCCGGTGAACTGCCCCATGGTCAGTCCGGTGTCGCTGATCACCGAATTGAAATAGAAGTGGTCCAGAATGTACTGTGCCGTGATCCCTGAAGACTTCCACGCCGGATTTTCCTTCAGCCACAGTTCCGCCGTCTTCTTCTTATCCTGATCGCTGTAGCGGCTGTTGGCACTGAGCCCGTGTTCGCCGATGTACTTTCGCGCAATGGAACTTTCCCGGATCTCCCCGGTGGTCAGCCAGTCCTTTTCGTAGGCCGGCGTCCCGGAATCGGAATCCCTGGGAAAATCGTCGTTTCCATATAGTCCTCCGTTGATATCATATCCCCAGAAGCGGTACTGTCCGTCTTTGTAGTTGCTCCCCGAAGTCACCGAATTGGCCTCATTGACCTGCTTCGTTTCTCCGTAGACGATGATGCCCCGCTCCATCCACAGCGTAATGTTCAGCGAATAGTACGTTCCGTTGACCGAAATCCGGTTGGGTACCGTCCCTCTGTCGATCAGAAGCTGCAGAGCCTGCTTCTTCTCATCCTCCGTCATGTCCTGATGGGCCTTGGCCTCGCCTTCGCGGATGATTCGGTAGGACGCCACGCGCCCGTCCTCCGCATAGCGGAACTGCACCTCCGCGCCGTCGTTGACCGCGGCAAGGATTTCGGCCTTCGCCGCTTCATCGTCGATGGTCTCAGCCACCGCCAGAACTTCCTCCTTTGTCAGAGAAGCCCCGTAGCTGACCATCCATCCCGTGGATCCCAACTGCACGAGTCCGGTCATCCCCATGACCAGAAGCAGAAGGATCGAAATCAATCTCCCTTTTCTCATACCTCTACCCCTCTAAAAAAATTCCTCGGATACGCTTCCGGGAGTCACTTCCCAGTACTGCGTCTCCGTCCCCTTCGGCTTAATATAGATGCAGATCTGTCCACTGACCGCTTCCATCAGTACGGGATAACCGCAGA
>JAGATO010000140.1 GCA_017621195.1 Bacillota bacterium
ATCCCGATGCACCAGTTCGAGGTACCCATTCAAGCGGCCATCGGCCAGACGGTGATCGCCCGAGAAACCGTCCGGGCCTATCGTAAGGACGTTTTGGCCAAGTGCTACGGCGGCGACATCTCCCGAAAGAGAAAGCTGCTGGAAAAGCAGAAGGAAGGAAAGAAGCGGATGCGCCAGTTCGGCACGGTGGAAGTGCCCCAGGAGGCCTTTACCGCAGTTTTGAAATACGACGACAACAAATAGAGCGAAAGGAGCTGATGATACAGCTCCTTCTTTCGCATTGGGAGGATTTATGAGTCGTACGCTGGGCATTTACATTCACATTCCGTTCTGCGTCAGAAAGTGCAATTACTGCGATTTCACATCTCTGGCAGGGGCGGATGAGGAGCTGAAACAAAGATATATCACGTGCTTATCGAAGCAGATTCAAATGGAAGGAAACGGCCGTCCGGTGGATTCGGTGTTCTTCGGCGGCGGTACGCCGTCGCTGCTGTCCCCGTCGCAGCTGGGCTCGGTGATGGAGGCGCTCCGCAGGGAGTTCTCTCTGACGAAGGACTGCGAGATCACCGTGGAAGCCAATCCGGGAACGGTGACGGAAGAGAGCCTGCGGGGGTATCAATCCCTGGGCATCAACCGGCTGTCCTTCGGCGTTCAGTCCATGGAAGATGAGATTCTGGAACGTTTGGGGCGGATCCACAGGAGCGAAGATGCGGTGCGGTCGGTGGAGCTGACCAGGAGGGCGGGCTTCGACAATCTGAATCTGGATCTGATGTTCGGGATTCCGGGGCAGAGCCTGGACCAGTGGACGTCCACGCTGGAAAAGATCACGAAGCTTTCGCCGGAACACATCTCCTTCTACAGCCTGCAGGTGGAGGAGGGGACGCCCATTTACAACGACATCAAATACGGGCGGCTGACTCCGCTGACCGATGAGGAGGACAGGGCCATGTACCACGCGGGGCTGGCTTATCTCAGGCAGCAGGGGTATGGGCAGTACGAAATTTCCAACGGCGCAAAGCCGGGGCGGGAATGCCGCCACAACAGGAAATACTGGACCATGCAGGATTATGTCGGCTTTGGCCTGGCAGCTCACAGCTTTGTGGACGGTATCCGTTACAGCGCAGGCGACGACCTTCGCGCCTACATGGAAGCGCTGGAGGACAACAGGACTCCTCGGGAGTGGGTTCACGAGAACACGGTGGAGGAAACGGCGTCAGAATTTCTGTTCACGGGGCTTCGGCTGACGGAGGGCGTGGATCTGGAGGAGTTTCAGAGGCGGTTCGGCGCATCTCTGGAGGAGATGTATCCGCAGTCCATGGACGAGCTGGAACGGTTTCGTCAACAGGGCTTCGTCGTCACGCGGGAGCAGCGCGGCCTCGGCCGCGGTTGCCGCAGAATGTATCTGACAGAGCGCGGGATGGATATTTCCAACCGCATCATGGCTCTGTTCGTATAGAGAGAAGGGAGATACCACGATGAAAGAACGGGAAGATCGGATCGAAGAGCTGGCGTTGGAGCTGACGGGACAGTTCAGCGTGCTGGATACGCCGGAACTGGTCTACAAAACGGTTATGAATCTTTTGCAGCGGCGATAAGAGGAGGGTAAGAGTTTCGGCTTGTGCCGGATATTTATGCAAAATATTTGGAATTATCTGAATGAAAAGATGAGAATTTGACGAAATGCGAATAAAAGATGGATAAAAACGGCTTTTTGTTCGCGAAATAGTAAATTGATTGACAATTCAGCGGTACAATGTTAAAATGTAACTGAAATGAAACATTTCACATTCAAGGATATCGATGGGGAGATGAAGTTCTGATTCTGGACAGGCGGATTCGAAAGCTGCCGCCGGAACGGAAGCGGAATCGAAATCGAAGCGTCGATACGAAAGTTAAGCGAGGAGAGGATTATCATGAAAATGAAGAAAATGCTGGCTATCTTACTGGCTTTCTGCATGCTGTTCGGTATGGCTGCCTGCGGCAATAGCGGTGAAAGCGAAGGAGAAGGCGAGACAGCCGAAACCAAGACCGTTGGTGTTTGCATCTACAAGTTCGACGATGCATTTATGACCACCTATCGTAACGCTCTGGAAGCTATTCTGAAGGAAAAAGGCTATGAAGTTACCGTCGTAGACGGAAACAACGACCAGGCGAAGCAGACCGAGCAGATCAACACCTTCATCACTCAGGGTGTGGACGCTCTGATCATCAACCCGGTTATGACTTCCGCAGCTGCTCAGATGATCGCTACCGTTAAGGAAGCTGACATCCCCACCGTTCTGATCAACAGAGAACCGACCGCTGACGAAATGGCAGTTTTCGAAAAGCTGGTTTACGTTGGTTGCGACGCTGCACAGTCCGGTACATACCAGGGCGAACTGATTCTGGAAACCGCTAACCAGGGCGACATCAATGGCGACGGTAAGATTTCCTACATCATGATTCAGGGAGACCCCGAAAACATCGATGCCAAGCTGAGAACTGAATACTCCGTAAAGGCTCTGACCGATGCCGGTAAGACCGTTGAAGAACTGGACCTGCAGAGAGGCGACTGGGACAGAAACAAGGGTCAGGAAATCGCTGCTAACGACCTGGCTAAGTTCGGCGACCAGATCGAAGTTGTATTCTGCAACAACGACGACATGGCAGTAGGTGCCCTGCAGTCCATCAAGGCTGCTGGCCGCGTTGTAGGCGAAGACATCTACCTGGTAGGCGTTGACGCTCTGGCTGCTGCTCTGGATTGCGTAGCTGCCGGCGAAATGACCGGTACCGTTCTGAACGATGCTGAAGGTCAGGCTGCTAAGGCTGTTGAATGCATGGAAGGCCTGCTGGCTGGCGACACCTATGCTGCCGGCGAACAGTCCGTATACGTTGACTACGTAAAGGTTACTCCTGAAAACGTTGGAGATTTCATGTAATTCATGAAACAATAAAGCTTTCGTAATTAAAAAAGAGGTGCGTGTGCACAAGCGCACGCACCTCTTTTTTCGTAAGAGAAAGCTGCTGCCTTGAATAGTGCGATGTCTTTCTGAGGCAGCGTACTTGTCAGGGCAGAAGCCCGAGTAAAATATGAAGGGGGCTACCACAGTGGCAGAATATCGCTTGGAAATGCGTGATGTTGTAAAGACATTCCCCGGCGTCAAAGCGCTGGATCACGCACAGCTGAAATTGCGCCCCGGTACCGTTCACGCCCTTATGGGTGAAAACGGCGCGGGAAAATCCACGCTGATGAAATGTATGTTTGGAATTTATTCCATGGATGAGGGTGAAGTCATCTATGAAGGAGAGAAGGTTCAGATTAAAGGTCCATTGGATGCGCTTCATCGCGGAATCGCCATGGTACACCAAGAGCTGCAGCCGATTCCGGAACGCAGCATCGGTGAAAATATCTACGTAGGACGCTACCCCACGAAGCGGGTGGCAGGTATGCAGTTGGTCGATCATGCAAAAATGTATGAAGACGCTGCGAAAGTGTTAAAAGAAGTTCATTTGAATTTCGATCCCAAGGCCAAGCTGGGAACGCTGAGCGTATCTCAGATGCAGCTGGTAGAAATTGCGAAAGCAGTGTCTGCGGATTGTAAGGTGCTGATTTTGGACGAACCCACCTCCTCTCTGACCGCAGCGGAAGTAGAAGCGCTGTTTACTATCGTAGAAGAGTTGAGAAAGAAGGGCGTATCCATCGTGTACATCAGCCATAAGATGGATGAAATCCTTCGCATTTCCGATGAAGTCACCATCATGCGTGACGGTCAGTACATCGGAACCTGGGATGCCAAGACTCTGACCACGGATATGATCATCACCAAGATGGTAGGCCGTGAACTGACCGACCTGTATCCCAAGAGAGAGAACGTTCCGGGAGACGTGGTCTTCGAAGTTGAGGACTTTACTTCAATCAATCCCAAGAGCTTCCGCGATGTCAGCTTCCAGGTCCGTAAAGGAGAAATTCTGGGCGTTGCCGGTCTGGTAGGTGCCCAGAGAACCGAATTGATGGAGGGCCTGTTTGGACTGCGCTGCCACAACAAAGGGAAGGTTACGTATCAGGGAAAAGAACTGAAGATCAACCGTCCGAAGGATGCCATCAAAAACGGTATCGCCATGTTGACGGAAGACCGGCGCGCTACCGGTATTCTGGGCGTTCTGTCCATTGCTGACAACGTTTCTATCGCCAGCCTGAACCAATATGTGGACATGGGTATCGTTCTGAACGATAAAAAGATCGAAAAGCTGGTGCAGGACAATGTGGCAAAGCTGTCCATCAAGACGCCGTCTTCCAAGACACAGATCCAGTCTCTGTCCGGAGGAAATCAGCAGAAGGTATTGATCAGCCGATGGCTGGCCAACGATCCTGACGTCTTTATTCTGGATGAGCCTACCCGAGGAATCGACGTTGGTGCGAAATACGAAATTTACTGCATCATCGCCGACCTGGCCAAGCAGGGTAAGAGTATTATCATGATCTCCTCCGAAATGGGTGAACTGATCGGCATGTCCGACCGCATCATGGTTATGTGTGACGGGCGTGTGACCGGTTTTATCGACGGCGATAAGGCCAATCAGGAGAACATCATGGAACTGGCAACACGATTCGAATAGGGAGGATTTCACTTCATGAAAAACAATACCTTGAACGCAAAGAGCGTGAAAACTTTCATGTCCAACAACGCGATCATCATTCTGATCATGTTGCTGGCATTGGCCGTAGGCTGCACTACACAAAACTTCTTTACCATTCGTAATTTCAGAAATCTGCTGATCAACGTAGGCCCGAGATTTATCATCGCCTGCGGTGTTTCCGGCTGTCTGATCACCAAAGGTACCGACCTGTCCGCCGGTCGTATGGTAGGTCTGTCCGCCTGTCTGTCTGCGATTCTGCTGCAGAGAGCCGACTATGCGGATAAGCTGTTCCCCGGACTTCCGGAAATTCCGGTGTTCGGCGGCTTGCTGATCGTTTTGATCATCATGGCCATCTTCGGTGCCATCAACGGAAGCGTCATCGCTTTCCTGAAGGTTCCCCCGTTTATCGCGACGCTGGGTATGCAGACGATCGTATACGGTCTGTGCTCCGTCATTACGAACAACCAGCCTCTGGGCGGTTATAAGTCCAGCTATAGCCAGGTAGCCAACGGTTCCATCGGACCGATTCCGTACCTCGCGATCTTCGCTGTCGTCATCGGACTTTTCATGTGGTTCTTGTATAATAAGACGCGTCACGGAAAATACATGTACGCCATCGGCGGAAACGAACACGCGGCTGAGGTTGCCGGTGTCAACGTGGCCGCTACGCTGATCCGTATCTACATTCTGGCAGCTGTTCTGTACGCTCTGGGCGGATTCCTGCTGGGAGCCAAGGCCGGCGGTGCTTCCACCGCTACCGGTTTCGGTTATGAACTGGAAGCTATCGCAGCCTGCACCATCGGCGGCGTTTCTACGAACGGTGGTGTCGGTAAGATCAGCGGCGTACTGGTCGGCGTACTGGTATTCGAAACCCTGAAGATCTGTCTGCAGTTCCTGGGTGTTGACCCGGCTTACACCTTTATCGTACAGGGCCTGGTTACCATCGTAGCGGTTGCTCTGGACCTGCGCAAGTATCTGGCCAAGAAGTAATCTGCAAACACGCGACCGGAGACCACTGCTGTGGTCTCCGGCTTTTTACAGGTGAGGGAATGGATATGAATACCGAAAAGAATGAGAATGGGAATTCCCAGGAGCAGAAGGGTGCGTCTGAGCGCCCCGATCCC
>JAGATO010000141.1 GCA_017621195.1 Bacillota bacterium
CCCATAAATTTCCTGTACAATACAGGAAAAGGAGGTTTATGGGATGAAGAATGTTTGGAAAGACAAGCTATTGATCAAAATTGCCGCAAGCCTGTGTTTGCTTGCGGTTTTTTTGTGCCTTTCTCTGGTGGGCACCCGAGGAGGAATCACCATTGAATCGGCAGGGCAGAGCGGATTGATTCAGGGCGGGGAAAGCACGCCTGACGGCGGTGATGGCGGAACGAAGGGAGAAGGCGGCCAGATCGGAGAGGAAGACACGGATGTGATCTACGTGGACGTTTCCGGCTGCGTAGTCTATCCCGGCGTCTATTGCCTTCCCAGGGGGAGCCGTCTCTTCGAAGCCATCGAACTGGCGGGGGGACTGACGGATGATGCGGACGTGCGCAGCATCAATCGGGCGGAACAGCTGAAGGACGAACAGAGGATTCTGGTGCTCTCCAGAGAGGAGTACGAAGAAGGGCAGGATCAGTCGGGTGGCTCCGCAGGAGTTTCCGGCGGAAAGATCAACATCAATCGGGCGGATGCTGGTACGTTGGAACAGCTTTCGGGCATCGGTCCCTCCATGGCACAGCGCATTCTGGAATACCGCGCGTCCAACGGAGACTTTCAGCGCATCGAGGATTTGATGAAGGTCAGCGGTATCGGCGAAAAAACCTTTGCCAAGCTGCGCGATCACATTTGCGTACAATAAATGTATATTTTTCGGCGATCCGGCTCACACTTCCAGTGAGGTGATGGATATGTTTCGTCGAAAGAGACGCTTTTATGAAAAGAAATCATTTTACGCGGCGGTGCTTTCCGCCTTTGCTGTGGCTCTTGTCTTCGGACTGTGGTCGGAGGACAGCGCCGTGGAGGGACAGGAGGAGAACCCTGTGGATCATCAGGTGATGAGCGGGGAGATTCCTTCGTCCTCTTTGGGCCGGGCAGAGGTTGAAGCTCCGGATGTAACAGGTGAAGAAAGCCAAGAAACAGGCCGCAGGCTTCAGGAGGGATATTTTGTCGTAGAAGAAGAGGGGTATATCCGCATCTACCAGGTGGATGGGCAGGGGAAACAGTCCCTCGTTCGTACCTCTGAGATTCGGTTCGATCTTCTCAGCCGGGAGGATCAGGACATGTTTCGGTCAGGGGTGGAGCTTCGCGACGAAGACCAGCTGATGGAACTGCTTCAGGACTTTGAAAGTTAGGAGGCAGCCATGGATCGATCTACCGTAAAACGCTGGATGCGAAGCGCTGTCCCAGCGCTGATTATGGCGGCTGTGGGAGTCATGGCTGCCAGCTGGATGTGGTACAGCGCCATTCCCGATCACATCCAGGTGTTCAGCGACGAAACAAGAACGCTGAATCTGCCCATGAAGGATGTGACCATCAGCGTACTTCCTGAAAAGACGCTGATTCCGGGCGGCTATTCCGTGGGAATCCGCATGGACGTCAGCGGCGTTTTGATCGTAGGTCTGGAAGAGATTCCGACGGAGGCAGGTATGGTGAATCCCGGTCTGGCGGCAGGACTGCAGATCGGCGATAGCGTGCTTGCCGTGGACGGAACGCCGGTGGTTCGAGCTGCAGATGTACAAAAACTGTTGAATCAGCAGCAGCCCAGAGAAAGCGTGACGCTGAAGATCCAGCGAAAAGGGGAAATCGCCCACATCGATGTGAGACCGGTGCAATCCAAAGAGGATGGCAGATGGAAGCTGGGCGTGTGGGTAAAGGAAAAGACGGCGGGGCTCGGTACGGTGACCTACTACGATCCCGATACTCAGACCATCGGGGCGTTGGGACACGGGATCACGGAGAGCAATACCGGCCAGGTTCTGAAGGTTGCCGAAGGAGAAATGATGTTCAGCCGCGTAGAATCCGTTCTTCAGGGTTCTTCGGGAAAGCCCGGTGAGATCCGTGGCATCTTCTACGAAGACGATGAACCCATGGGAATCCTCCGGCACAATTCGGAATTCGGTATTTTCGGACAAGCCAGTCATCCGTTGGAGAATCCTCTGTATGAAACGCCGCTGAAAGTGGGATATCAGTCGGAAATTGAAAAGGGGCCGGCACAGATTCTGACAACCATCGACGGAAATCGGATCGAATGTTTCGACATCGAAATCGAAAAGATCGACCGCCAGACAAGGCCGGGAACGAAGGGAATGGTGATCCGCGTAACCGACCAAAGGCTTTTGGAGAAAAGCGGCGGAATCGTTCAGGGAATGAGCGGAAGTCCCATTCTTCAAAACGGGAAGATCATCGGAGCCGTGACCCATGTACTGGTCAACGACCCCCGGCGCGGGTACGGAA
>JAGATO010000142.1 GCA_017621195.1 Bacillota bacterium
CATCTTCAACCCTTTTCACCTCGGTTTCATCGTGTACCATTAGCATACATCGAAAAAAATAAATGAAGGAAAAGCATATGTGCAGGAAGATTAAGACGCAATAAAATTTCTCTTTCAAAAACAATAAAAAACCTGAATTCCCTGTTGTCCATCCTGTGATAGCAGAAAATTCAGGCCGTTTCCATTTCAATTTGATCTGTCACATCACCGATCCGCTCCTTTACAGAACGTACTCCGTTCCTTCGACGGTCAAAGGCTGGATCAGCAGAGAACCGTCCATACCGCTGACCTCCACCGTGAAGGCACGTACTGTTCCGGCTTCATCCACGTAAGAAAAACCACAGTTGGGAATGGCGCCGCCAAACAGCAGTTCCTGCACCAGCGGCTCCTCCGGTGTCAGCGCATCGACTGCACAGAGCTCTTCTGCCGCAAAGACAATCCGCTCGCTGTCGTCGCCCTCCAGAAACGTCAGCCCCAGAACCTTGAAATCGCGGACGGTTTTTTCCGCGGAAAACCTCACCTGCGAAGCGGCTTCGTCTTCCCAGGCAACGCTCACCAGCGAGGGATCGTTCTCCGATCCGATATTGCCTGTACCGCCGTCCGTACCGGACAACTCATAGGAAGAGAACGGAGTCAGTTCCATGTTTCTGATCTGCTGATCCATCTCCTCTTCGATCATCCAGAAGGCTTCTTCATCCACGTCCAGCTGCTCGGAAACGTCAGGATCCCATTCTCCCGTAGTGTTGTGGAAGAATCCGATCTCCTCAAAGTTCTCGTCCAATTCGCAAGTAAAATAGTAATCGGCGCATTCCAGCGTCGTTCCGTCCTCCGACAGGGCGTACATGCCGAAGATGGTGTACATGGCGCCGCCGGAGCCCAGGTTGAAGATTCTGTTTTCTCCTGCATACCAGTAGCCGTTTCTTCCCCAGCCCTCAAAAGCCAGCTGCGGCGTACCGTCCACAGCCGTGTAGCAGGCGTAGATCTGACTTCCCAGGCCCGTCTTTTCTCCATTGGCCGCCAGTTCACTGATACCGCCGATGACCAGCTCGGGAACGCCGTCCCCGCTGATGTCGAACAGCGTATAGCCCACGGCATCACCGGCTTCTTCTCCCATAGTGCCTATGACTTCCCATACGCCTGACTCTCCTTCGCCCATCTCGGAATCATCGATTCCGTTTCGGAGCCTGAGCGCATACCGATCCAGCACCGCATCGTAGATGCCCGTTTCTTGCATCTCGCCGCCGGTTTGCGGGTCTTCCGATCCGTCGCTTTCCGCAGCAGGCTGGCTGCCGCAGGACGCCAGGCTGATTGCCATCAGCAGTACCAGAAGCCATGCGATTCTTCGTTTCATCATTGTTCCAATTCCCCTTTCGTTTCGTACTTGTAGTTCTCTTTTCGCCCGCGGCCTGTCCGCAGACAAATCAGCACTATTATAGCATAGACTTGCCTGTTGGTTCAAAAAACTTATATCGTTAAATTCTTTCTTTTTGAAAGTGGCGTCGTTGCGGAGCGAGGATGATAAGGGAATCCATGTGTTTTTGAATCACGAGATTGATTTTCTCATTTTTGTCGTGTATGATAGGGTTAAATAGACATGCAATGCAGATCCGCTCAGGATCGATCGAATTTAAAAAGAAAGGTCGTATGAATATGGCAGACATCAATCTGAAACAGTATGGCATCGAAGGTACTACCGAAATCGTGTATAATCCTTCCTATGAGCTGCTCTTCGAAGAAGAAATCAAACCGGAACTGGAAGGCTATGAAGTTGGCCGCGTCAGCGAACTGGGCGCCGTCAACGTAATGACCGGCGTATACACCGGCCGCTCCCCCAAGGATAAGTACATCGTCATGGACGAAAACTCCAAGGACACCGTATGGTGGACCTCCGACGAATATAAGAACGACAACCACCCCGTTTCCGAGGAAGTCTGGGGTCAGCTGAAGAAGCTGGCGCTGGAGGAACTGTCCAACAAGCGGCTGTTCGTGGTTGACGCTTTCTGCGGCGCCAACAAGGACACCAGAATGGCGATCCGCTTCATCATGGAAGTTGCCTGGCAGGCTCACTTCGTCAAGAACATGTTCATCCAGCCCACGACAGAAGAATTAGAAACCTTCGAGCCGGACTTCATGGTTTACACCGCCTCCAAGGCTAAGGTGGAAAACTACAAGGAGCTGGGACTGAACTCCGAAACCGCCATTGCCTTCAACATCACCTCCCGCGAACAGGTCATTCTGAACACCTGGTACGGCGGTGAAATGAAGAAGGGTATGTTCTCCATGATGAACTACTACCTGCCGCTGAAGGGCATCGCTTCCATGCACTGCTCCGCCAACGCCGACATGAACGGCGAAAACACCGCTCTGTTCTTCGGTCTGTCCGGCACCGGAAAGACCACTCTGTCCACCGACCCGAAGCGTCTTCTGATCGGCGATGACGAGCACGGCTGGGATGACAAGGGTGTGTTCAACTTCGAAGGCGGCTTCTATGCCAAGGTCATCAACCTGGATAAGGAATCCGAACCCGACATCTACAACGCCATCAAGAGAAACGCTCTGCTGGAAAACGTTACTCTGGACGAAAATGGAAAGATCAATTTCGCTGACAAGAGCGTAACGGAGAATACCCGCGTTTCTTACCCCATCAATCACATCAAGAACATCGTGCGTCCGATTTCCGCAGCGCCTGCAGCGAAGAACGTAATCTTCCTGTCCGCTGACGCTTTCGGCGTACTGCCTCCGGTTTCCATCCTGTCTCCGGAACAGGCTCAGTACTACTTCCTGTCCGGTTTCACCGCTAAGCTGGCTGGTACCGAACGTGGAATCACCGAACCGACTCCCACCTTCTCCTCCTGCTTCGGTCAGCCGTTCCTGGAACTGCACCCGACCAAGTATGCAGAAGAACTGGTAAAGAAGATGGAAGCCAACGGTACTAAGGTCTACCTGGTCAACACCGGCTGGAACGGCACCGGAAAGCGTATCTCCATCAAGGATACCCGCGGCATCATCGACGCCATTCTGGACGGTTCCATCGAAACGGCTGACACCAAGGTCATCCCCATGTTCAACCTGTCCGTTCCCACGGCTCTGCCCGGCGTAGATCCCAAGATTCTGGATCCCCGCGACACCTACGGCGACAAGGCGGAATGGGAAACCAAGGCCGAAGATCTGGCCTCCCGCTTCATCAAGAACTTCGTGAAGTACACCGGAAACGAAGCCGGAAAGGCTCTGGTAGCTGCCGGTCCTCAGCTGTAGTTTCACAGGCTCTATCATTCGAAAGAAAAAAGCTGCAAAGTCATTGGCCTCGCAGCTTTTTCTTTTTCAATATCTCCATAAGATGATCCGCAGGATATTACAGAAATCCTCGAATGTCCTGAGCCAGATTTTCTTCCAGACGAATCAACCGCTTGGCGATGTCTCTGGACGCTTCATCCGCCTGTTCGTATTCGTTCAGATACCGGTTCAGGGATTTGACTCCCATGTCGCAGCCGTCGGTCATCAGCTCCGCGATCATCGAATCCGAATCATCCACGGCCAGCTTGGCGTTGGTCTTGAGCCATGACATGCCGCGGGCCATGGTTCCCGGCTCCTTTCCTTCCTCGTGATACTGCTTCAGGCACCGATGGATTTCGTTTCCCATGTGCTTGTGGCGTTCCCGGGATTCCACCAGATACCCTTTCAACTCGTTGGAATGAACGTCTCCCAACACGTCGTCGATTCCCGTCACCGCCATTTTCACCCCGGCATCGCATTCCTTCAGCAGCTCGATCGTGTCCTGTCGCACCATACCGCATCCTTCCCTTCCTTGTCCGAGATTCTTCATCTGAGATTCTCTGTCTGAGATTTCAGCCTTAGTGTCTCCCGATGTTCGCAGGATTATGTACGATTTTTCACATTCATGCTCTTCGCTCAGCGCTCCGCCATGCTCACCGACAGGTGCATACGGCTGTTTCCTTCGACGTGTGTTTATCTCAGAATCAGATCCAGAATCACCACTGCGCCATACAGCGCCGGCTGATGCAGCAGATAGACCAGAAGCGAATGGCGCCCCATCCACTCCAGCCCGCATTTCAGGCGCGATACCGCTTCGATGCGTTCCTTCTCAACAGCCGCCTCGGCAACGGTCGAACCGCCGTTGGACGCGGTGAAGCCTTCCTTCACTCTGCTCCGAAGGAAATACCCCGCGCAGAACAGAAACCACCAGGGAAGGATGGGAAAATAGTCGGTGGAAAAGAAGCCCTTTGGCGGAAAACCCAGCCAGGTGCTCAACGATCCCATCTGAAACAG
>JAGATO010000143.1 GCA_017621195.1 Bacillota bacterium
ACAGATTTCTATATTTTCGTTCGATCCGCGTTTCGAAATATAGAAACAACCAAAGAAATCCCGGATGTTTCCTATATATTAGCGATCGGAAAAGCAAAAATATAGGTTTTTCATTTTTCGCTATATTTAAGGACGATGCTGACACCGAAATATATGTTTTGCGTATTTCTCTATCTTTTAACGATCTTTCCATACTGAAATATAGGGATGTCCCATGCCAACTCATCCCATCGTGCATTTTCACTCCAATACCATGAATTTTGACATTACAAACGCGGAATCGCGCGAGGATAGGATGTTCGCCGCGCCACCTTTCAATCCAAATGCCCGCCGCGCCATTTTTTTGTAAGAATCATGGATATGACGTATAAAAATGTAAATCGTTTCATGTTAGTATTGGATAAAATGTAGAACTGTGGTACACTGAACAAAAAAGTATACATTCATTTTTTTTACTTTGAAGCATAACAAAAAATGTCATATTTGAAATATAAAATGACATAGAGAGATTCCACCGTCTATCCACCGTCTGATCGTGATGATGAAACAGAGAGATATACGGCGGATATTTGTGTTTCATGAATCAGAATGAGCTTGCATCGGGGAAGTGTAGTGTGGCGCCGACAGCGTAAAACGGTGGACGGTGAGCGGCGGAGATTGCGAAGAAGCAGTACCAGCTGGATTGTGAATCCGAGCGATTGTCACGTCGAATGACTGACGAAATTCTTTGAAATAACTTTAAAAAATAAACCACGCATGTGCGGAAATATGAATATAACTCAATAAAAACAGAATTGAAAGTGAATAAACATGGAAGGTCGTTGCGCTGGATCACAGTATAGTGAACACACTCGAAGCGTTACGGTGACGGAAGAATGGGATGGCGTGCGGCCAGATGTGCGGAGCGCTGGCGTTCGACCAAAGAGATGTTTGAAAATAGAATTGCGTGGTAAAAAAGTATTGAAGTGCGTCTCATAACGTAAGTGAAAACGAGCGCAGATCGTATGCGCGGCTTGTATGTGCATTTCGCGTAAAGATAATCCCGCGCAAGGATAAAGGATAGATGATAAGAGGTGTGAAGGGTGGCATATAAATACAAGAGAATGGGCGAGGTTTTGATCGCCGCCGGACTGATTACGGAAGAACAGCTGAATCAGGCCATCGAACTTCAAAAAACCGATAAGCGCCGTCTGGGAACGGTATTGGTAAGTCACGGCTTTATCAACGAGCGACAGCTGATGGAGGCGCTGGAAATGTAGCTGGGTGTGGAATTCATCGACTTGTCCAAAAACCCACCGTTTCCGGAAATGTCGTCGGTTCTGTCCAAGAACATTGCGAAAAAATACAGCGCCGTTCCCGTCAAGATGGTGCGCGACGAACTGTATCTGGCCATGAGCGACCCGCTGAATTTCTATGCCATCGAGGCCGTAAAGACAGCGACGAAAAAGCGGATCGTCCCCATGCTGACCACAGAAGAGGGGGCGGAACGGGCCATCATTGCCCTCTACGGAAACGAAGGCGCTGCCCGAGCCATCGAGGACATGAACCGTGAAGTGGGGGAAGACGAACTGATGGTGCGGATGCGCGTAGACGGCCTGCTGCGAAACATGCTCACCATACCGAAGCATTTGCAGGCCACCGTCCTGTCCCGTGTCAAGATCATGGGCGGAATGGACATCGCCGAGAGGAAGCAGCCCCAGGATGGTCGTACCAACGTTCGCGTTAAAAATACCGACGTCGATCTGCGTATCTCCACACTGCCTACGATTTACGGCGAAAAGGTGGTCATTCGACTGCTGGACCCCCAGGCACAGATTTTGACGCCGGAGGGCATCGGCCTGGAAAATCGCGAGCTGGAGATGTACAACCAGATGCTGTCCTACAAGAGCGGTGTCGTCCTGATTACCGGCCCCACCGGTTCCGGTAAATCCAGCACCATGTACACCATGCTCAATAAACTGAATGACGAAGCTATCAACATGATCTCCCTGGAAGACCCTGTGGAATTTCACATCGACGGCGTCAATCAGGTTCAGATCAACGAAAAGACCAACATGACCTTTGCCAACGGGCTGCGTTCCGTGCTCCGACAGGACCCGGATGTCATCGCTGTCGGAGAAATCCGAGACGGCGAAACGGCGTCCATCGCCATGCGTGCCGCCATCACCGGTCATCTGGTGCTTTCGACCATACATACGAACGACGCCCTGTCAGCCATTGAGCGCCTGTTGGATATCGGCGTTGAGCCGTATCTGATCGCCAGTGCTCTGCGCGGCGTTATCTCCCAGCGACTGGTGCGGCGCATCTGCCCCCACTGTCGAAAGGAATATATGCCCGATACCAACGAATTGGAATTGCTGTTCGGAAAGAACGCAGCAAAGGACGAAGCCTTGGCGCAGATGCATTTCTACCGCGGTGAGGGCTGTCCCATGTGCTACGGTACCGGCTATCCGGGAGAATCGGCGTCTTTGAAATGCTGACTGTCGACGCAGTTTTGCGTCGGTTGATTTCGGAAAACAGAGGCCATGCCGCCATGCAGGCGCAGCTTGCCGCCACCGAGTTTCATACGCTGGCCGACAACTGCCGCAGGCTGGTGCGCGATGGCGTGACCACCGTAGAGGAAGCGGCAAGAACGATTCTGTCCGCTGAATAGAAAGGAAGCAACACATGAAGCTGGAGCACTGGATGGAACTGGCCTGCGAGGGGGGCGCTTCCGACGTTCATATCCGGGCGGGACTGCCGCCCAAGTGCCGAACATCCGGAAGCTTAACGGCTCTGGTGTCGGAAGTCGTGACGGCGGAGGAGTGTCGTCAGATGGCCGAATATGTGGCCGGAGACCGGATGGAAGAGCTGGATAGGGAAGGCGAACTGGATCTGGCTTACACCTTCCGAAACGGACGGCGGACCAGAATCAACTTCTATTATCAGCAGGGAACGATCTCTGCGGCCATCCGTATTCTCAGCAATGTAATTCCTGCACTGGAACAGCTGGGCTTGCCACCGGCCGTTCGACAGTTCAGTTCGTTTCCCCGGGGCATGGTCATCGTCACCGGCGAAACCGGCTCGGGAAAATCCACTACGCTGGCTGCCATTTTAGACGAAATCAATCACAGCCGCCACGAACACATCATCACGCTGGAAGACCCCATCGAGTATGTATATCAGCCTGACGGCTGTCAGATCGATCAGCGGGAGATCGGACGCGATACGAAAAGCTATGCAGCCGGACTGCGGGCAGCGCTGCGTCAGGATCCTGATGTCATCCTCATCGGTGAAATGCGCGACCAGGAGACCATCCAGACCGCTTTGACGGCGGCGGAGACGGGCCACCTGGTATTTGCCACGCTCCACACCATGTCGGCTGCCGACGCGGTGGACCGCATCGTGGACGTCTTTTCGGAAGAAAAGCAGAGACAGGTGAGGATGCAGCTTTCCATGACGCTGCAGGCCGTTCTGTCCCAGCAGCTGCTTCCCAAGGCGGACGGTACGGGCCGCGTGGCTGCCTGTGAAGTCATGATGGTCAATCCGGCCATCCGAAACCTGATCCGCGAGGGAAAGACACCGCAGATCGCCAACGTGCTTGCCACATCGGCGGCAGAGGGAAGTATCTCCATGGACAATTCCCTTCTGCGGCTGGTACGCCAGCGGGTCATCACACAGAAAACGGCGGAGGGCGCTGCTGCGGGAGCTGGAATACGGCAAGTACCGCTGTTTGATCAGCGATCTGGATCTGGCGGGGGATCAGAGAGGCCTGAACGGCGGCGGAGTCACTCTGTCCGGAACGGTCACCTTCTTTGAATCCAGATAGGGAACGCGAAGAGGTTGGTATGAAACGGAAGAACAGTGGATTTACTCTGGTAGAGCTGTTGGCCGTGATGGCAATCATGGTGATTGTGGCCTTGGTGGCGATCCCGGGGACGATGACGCTGCTGCACAGCTGGAAGATGATGGAGCTGGACCAGTCGGCAAAGGAGATTTATCTGGTGGCCCAGAACCGGTTGACCGCCTGTAAGGCGGCGGGAACGCTGGACGCGGTGGGAGGCGAGGAATCGCCGGCCGATTCGGAACTGTATTGGATCGAAAGCACAGGGTCGGAGATGGCGCGGCTTTTGCCTGCCGGGTCGCTGGAGGCCCAGACGGCGAACGGAACATATGTCATATGGTACAACGCGAAAACAGCCACGGTATGTGAGGTCTACTTTACGGAAAGAGGCACCATCATGCCGGAGCTTTCTGTGCTTCAGACCATGAGATATTCCGACTACTATGTACAGCCTGCAGAAGCGGGGGAGGACCCTGCCCTGTCCGACCTGACGCCGAAGGAGCTGCGTCGGGAAAAGAAGGTCGGCTATTACAACGGAGAAGAATCCGGTTTGGGCATCGGCGCCGGTGATGAAGTGGCTCTGCTTCCACCGCTGCTTGAGGTCATTAACGAAGATGAATTGATCGTAAAGGTAACCGTACCCGATTATGCGAACTATTTGAATCTGGGGGTTCGGCTGAAGGTGACCGTGCAGGAGCTGGACGCTGACGGAAATCTCGGTGCGCCGCAGGTTCTGTGCGACGGACAGGGGTACAACGGAACGGCTGATCCATCGTCCACTGTGGTCAGTGCCGAAGCTACGCCGACTCCGGGAGTCTGGACCGGCGTTCTGGACAGCCTGAGCCGCACTGCGGATGGAGCAGCCATGGCGGCGAACGGCTCTAACCGCGTCAGCTTCAAGTCCACCTGTCCCGGTATTACGCCGGGAGCTAATATCCGCGTCACGGCCACGCTGACGGCGGATCCTGCTCTGGCTGCGGCTGGCGTTTACGACAGCTCCAAGGTCTATTTCTTCGGCAGCGTTTCGGAAGAGACCAACGGTCTCTTTGAAAGCCGCCAACTGGTGGAGGACACTTCTGTCGACCCGGCAGTGACGAAGGACACCGTTCAGATCAGTTGGGCCCGGCATCTGCAGAATCTGGAAGCCACCTATTCTACAGTCACCAGCGGAAGCATGCCCCATGGCCGACTGTACATCGAACAGACGGGCGATATTGTATGGCCGAGCACGGCTCCGGAGTATCAGTCAATTGATGACTATTGGGATGCCTTGGCTGAGTTCAACGGAAACGAATACGAAATTCGGGAATTACGAGGTTCTAACGGGTTGTTTCATTATGCCATGAATGTGGATTTGGAACACATTCGAATCGTCAATCCGACGATTCATAATGACGTTTTTCTCGCTTCGGTCGGAGCACTGGCCGGTTGGATAACCGGAACATCGGAGGATTCGCCTGCTGTAGTGACGGACTGTCGAGTCTATCTTTCCGTACCGGAAGAGACGACGGTGGACGGAACGGTGAAGGTGACAGAGCGGATCGATCAGTATCCGGGATACAAGATGAGCGTCACCAATACGGATAGCCATGTTGGTGGACTGGTTGGTTCGACCAATTATGTAGTAATCCGTGATTCCTTTGCGGATCTTCACACCATCGAGGGAGCGGGAACGGTGGGCGGCTTGGTGGGATATCTGGGAATGAAAGTAAACACGTCTACCGGCCTGAAGGATATGGAACACTGTTACGCTTCGGTAACTCAATTAACGGGAACACCCACGATGGCGGCTGGATTGATCGGAAAAGTCGCAGATCCTGGAGCGCAGGTTTCCCAGTGCTTCGCTTCGCCCAATATCGCGGCCCCGCGAAGTGGTTCGACTGAGGGAATCAGCGGTTTTGCCAACGGGGATGCGATTTCCGCCACAAACAGCTATTGCGCGGTGACGTACAACGGCGCTGACGGAACTCCCACGGGAGTACAGCCGGACTACGGCTTTGCCAACGGTGGGACGGCGGAGAACTGTGCCTATCTGTTGACCGGTGCTGCGCCGATCAACAGCGGAGGAGCGGATCAATCGGTGGGGCTGACCTTCGAGGAATTGAAAGCGTGGAAGCCGGGTGTCTTTACGACTGTCACCGATGGTGAGCGGATGGCGTTGACTCACCCCTATGTGGAAGAACGGAAAGGAAAGGCTTATCCCTTCCCAATGATCGTTGAAATGCAGGATGAGGGTCATCCAACCATTCCGTTTTACGGCTATTGGCCGGAGACGGCGGACGATCTTTTGTTGGCTTACTATGAATTCTATGCGGACGGAATGTACGGCTTCTATGCCGAAGGGATTAACGGCGGAACGGCCATCTCCACGCTGAGCGACACAAAGGCGGTGAAGGAGGACGGTTACGCAGTTCTGTCTGCGAATTCAGTCAGCGGAGACAAGTTGTCGTTTACGTATGAGAGGGGTGACGGGTCGAGTGGCTCGGCAGAAACCAGCGGTTCTGTGTCCGATTTCAGCCTGCACAGTCCGATGAACGGAAGCACGGCTGTCTATCATTTTGCGTACCTGATCCGTCCCGATTGGCTTAACAGTACCGCTGTCCGAAGCGTCAGTCAGGCGTATACGAAGCTGAACTGCAACGGTACGAAGTTCTGGCTGATTCCGGAGTTTGCCCGCACGGCGAAGAATGTGACGGCGCCTGCCAATCCGGAGGCTTCTACCGCCATGGAGCTGCGGACGGCCCGTCAGCTGGCGGCGGTGAGCCAAAACGATTTCTGGTGGAGCCACTGTCAGCTGGAGCAGACGCGGAACATCGACTTTGCGTCCTATGATGCTTCTTATCGAGCTACAGAATTGACGTTTCATTCCATCGGTACGAATACGAACCCGTTTAGAACCTCGTACAACGCGGTCAACGGATGGATTACCGGCCTGAATATTGAGAAAGGCAGTGTAGATTATGTCGGCCTGTTCGGCTTTGTGGGAAGTACCGGAAAGCTGGATGGAATCACCTTCCTCAGCGATCCGGAAAAGAACGGAGCAACATATACCGAATCTCGCAATATCACGGGAATGAACTACGTTGGTGTGCTGGCAGGCTGGAATGAAGGAACGATCACGAATTGTGCCGTGGCCGGCTTCGATGTCAGCGGTCACGATGTGGTAGGCGGCTTCGTGGGCAAGAACCTGGGGACGATTTCACGGTGCGAAGCGGCCAATGGACACTTTGCTGTGAGAACGCTGGTGGGGAGTAGCTATCAGTATTCGGACAATCCGGTCGTCGGCGGTTCGGTGAAGGCCGGTGTGTCCAATTCCAAATGCGGTGGGTTCGTTGGAGAGAACGGTCAGACAGGTACGGACGGAACGATTCAAAACTGTTATGCGGTGACTCGCATGACGGAGAGCTCCGGTACGGGCGGTTTTGTCGGAAGCAACACGAGTGGAACGATCGATTCTGCGTACTGCATTGCCGTCGGAGTCACCGATACGGGGAATGCGATCGGCGTAACGGATCGGGACTATCTGAAATTTTTCGGTTCGGATTCGGGGACTCTGACAGGCTGTTATTCTCTGGATGAGACTTCCGGAACGACGACAAAGACCTACGAAGATCTGAAGACCCTGTTTTCGGGAGCGGATCCCTGGAAGAGGATGGAGCAGAAGGCCGACGGAATCACGTATCACTATTCCACTGAGCCGGGCGCTGCCGATGCGTTTTATCCCTTCCCTACAGCTGTGACCCGCGGCGGAAAGCCGGCTCACTACGGAAATTGGCCCTTATATTGATGGAAATGCGTGTAGAGGCGGCGAATACTATGACCTCTCATCGTGGATCGGAAAAGGAGGTGCGCCTGTGAACTGCATACGAAAGAAACTGCATAGCGACAGAGGCGCGTCCATGG
>JAGATO010000144.1 GCA_017621195.1 Bacillota bacterium
ACAGAGGCCGCGGGGCGAACGAAGGAAGGCATGGGAGGACAAAACAGGCCGATGCGGAGCGGGCGCGCCCGGCGACGGAGACTGCAGTGGCGGATGCGCATCGTCGCGGCGACGGTCAGCTTGCTGATTGCTGCCCTGGGCTATCGGGTCTATTCCATCCAGGTGACGGATGGCCCCATCTACGAAGCCATGGCCCGGTCGCAGCAGAGGATTGCCCTGTCCGGCGTGGACAGCCGCGGAACCATCTGCGACCGCAGCGGCCAGCCGCTCACCGGTGCGCGACTGGAATACGTGTACATCCTGCCCAGGGCCCGTCTGGATGAACGGGGAGAAGCGCTGGTGAATCAGCTTGTGCGATTCGGTGGACGGGAGCGGAGGACGACCAACGAAACGTACCGGATCTTTACGGCGGAGCATTATTCAAAGGACGTTTCGGAGCGGCTGCGAAAGGAGTACGGCGCATATATCCTGATGCTGCCGCAGAGATACGAACGGGATCAGACCGCAGTCTACCTGTTGGGCTACGTGCGGGATAGCGACGGCGTGGGTGTTGTAGGGTTGGAACGGGCCTTCGACGACTGGCTCTCCCGGCGGGACAAAGCGGTCTACGGCGTTGCCGATGCCGCGAATCTCATCCTACCAGGCTTTGAGATCCAAAACAGCGACCGAAGAAACGTGAGACTGATCACCACGCTGGATCGTACCCTGCAGCAAAAAACCGAACGGATCGCCCGCAACGTAACGGAAGGGCGGTGCTGCATCATCGTGACGGAGGTGGCGTCGGGAGACATTCTGGCCTGCGCCACGGCGCCGGGCTTCGATCCCCTCCAGGTGGAAGAACTGTTGGAAAGTCAGAACAGGGAGCTTTTGGACATCGCTCTGCAGGGACAGTATCCGCCGGGTTCCATCTTCAAGCTGGTGGTAGCTGCCGCAGCCTTGGAATCCGGAATCTGCACGCCCGAACAGGAATTCGTATGCACCGGTTGTCAGCAGGTGGGAGACGTGTCCATCCGATGCACATCACAGCAGGGACACGGGACGCTGACCATGGAAGAGGCGTTTTCTGTGTCCTGCAACTGCGCCTTTATTCAGATGGGACAGCTGGTGGGCGCGGATCGGATTTTGGAGATGGCCCGGGCGCTGGGTCTTGGCAGTCAGGTACTGGAGGGACTGGACATGGATCAGGCCGGCAATCTGACCACTGCGGAAGAAGCCGCAGGCGCAGGGATCCTCAATCTGGCCATCGGCCAGGGGACGCTGCTTGTCACACCTCTGCAGGCGGCCCGGATGACCCAGACCATCGCCAACGGCGGACTGTTTACCGGACTGTATCTGGCGGATCGGCTGGAAGACGACGGACAGACGAAAACGATATTGCGGACGGAGTCACGCCGCGTCATGAGTGAGGACGCGGCAGACGCCATCCTGACGATGATGCGCAGGACCACGGTGTCGGGAACGGCCTGCAGCCTGGTGAATTGGGATTGCGGCGGAAAGACGGGATCGGCGGAAGGCATTTTGAACGGAGAGCGAACCGTTCACGCCTGGTTTTGCGGCGTGGTCCCATCGGAACGTCCGCAGTTTTCCGTCACCGTGCTCGTGGAGGGCGGCGGCTTCGGAGGAACGACGGCGGCTCCCGTCTTCGAAGCGGTACTGAAAGAGTTGGAATTGGGGAATTAGTCTTCTGCAAAGGCGGCTTTCAGCTTGGAAACCGCCTTTTTTTCAATGCGCGAAACGTAGGACCGGGAGATGCCCAGCTGGCTTGCCACCTGATGTTGGGTCTGGCAGTCCTGGCCGTTCAGGCCGAAGCGCAGCAGAATGACCGTGCGCTCCCGGGACGTCAGAAGGGTGTCGATGGCGTGATGAAGCTTGCGGACCTGCAGCTTGTATTCCAGATCGTCCACGATGGAGTCGCCGTCGGTTCCCAGAATATCGTTGAAGCTGATCTCGTTTCCGTCCTTATCCGTGCCGATGGGCTCGTTGAGGGAGATTTCGTAGCGAATTTTCCTGGAGGCGCGGATGTGCATCAGGATTTCATTTTCGATGCACTTGGCAGCATAGGTGGCCAGGCGCACGGATTTTCCGCGGTTGTAGGTATTGACCGCCTTGATCAGACCGATGGTGCCGATGGAGATCAGATCGTCGGAGGAACGGCCGCTGCCGGTGTACTTTTTGGCGATGTGAGCCACCAGCCGCAGGTTGTGTTCCACCAGCAGGTTCTTGGCCTGCTGGTTGCCGGATTCGTACAGCGCAAGAAGCGACGCTTCTTCTTCGTCGGACAGTGGCTGAGGAAAGGAATTTCCCATGGATACATAGCCGCTGAGCAGAACCAGCGGATTGGCTAACAGAAGGGATGTAAGGATCAGAGACAGGCTCATATACGGACTCCTTTCAGGACCGGAGAACTCCGGAAGAATGGTAGAGTATATGAAAAAATAAGGCGAAAACTGCCTGTCACGGAAAAAGAGGGACAGAAAAAAGCCTCCCGCATCGGATGAACTGTTATGAGCAGGGAGGCCTTTTCCGGTAAGATATAAGTAGTTGTACGCGATAGAAGTATTTGGTGCACCCCGCCTTCTCGTTGACGTTGACTGACATGTTGACTGACAAGAGGAAATAATGCTGAAATGACTGACTGACGGGAAGGCGGGTCATTACCAAATAAAAAAGGCACTGCGAGAACAATCTCACAACGCCTTTGCTGTGTTAACATGGTTAGTATAGCACGTTGAAATCATTTGTCAACAGAAAACGAAAAAAATGTGAAAAAAATTCAACAAGCGAGCAGGGGATGGGCCGTAAATTTTGGCCGAAATCCCTTGAAACCATCAGGATTTGTATGCTATACTAACTTAGTTAAACAGAAAACAGAGAAAGGTTTAGAATATGTTCACATATTTGGATAACAGCGCCACCACCAGACCCTACGATCAGGTGACGGAACGGGTGGCGGAGATCATGAGTCGGGAGTTTGGAAACCCATCCTCCCTGCACCGTCTGGGAATGTCGGCGGAAAAGCTGATCCGGGAGGCCAGAGAGCAGGTGGCCCAATCCATGGGAGCCTCTGCAGAGGAGATCTTCTTCACCTCCGGAGGAACGGAGGGAGACAATACGGCCATCTTCGGGGCGGTCAACGCCCGCCGTCATCAGGGAAACAAGATCATCACCTCTTCCATAGAACATCCGGCGGTATTGGAAGCGTTCAAAGAGCTGAAGCGCCGGGGCTGCGAAACCGTCCTACTGAACGTGGACCGGACGGGTCGAATCGACTTGGACCAACTGAAACGTGAACTGGACGAAACCACGGTTTTCGTCAGCATTATGCACGTCAACAACGAGCTGGGAACGGTCCAGCCCCTGACGGAAGTGGGAGAATTGATCCGTGAGGCTAACGGCCGGTTCGGAAAGAACATCCTGTTCCATACCGACGCCGTTCAGTCCTGGGGAAAGGAAGAGATCGACGTGAAGAAGCTGCCGGTGGACCTGCTGTCCGTCAGCGGCTATAAGATTCACGGCCCCAAGGGCATCGGTGCACTGTACGTCCGAAAGGGGACCAACCTTCCTCCG
>JAGATO010000145.1 GCA_017621195.1 Bacillota bacterium
GAGCTTCGCAGACCCGGGCATTGGAGTAGGTAATCAGGAAAGCACCGTGGTCATCCAGGAATTTGATGTACTTCATCTTGTCTTCCTTCGTCATGAGGGCGGTGTTCTTTCCCACCTGCAGCTGGGCGGTATCCATTAAATAAAGAAACAACCGAATACAGTCATACATTCCCATAAAAAGAGGGAGCCTCACGTGTGCAGAGGCTCCCTCTTTTGGTATGTGGCAGTGCGCCCGACGGCGCACGTTTCTTTTAACGAACACCAGCTGTAAAGCTGGGTTTTATCTTACAGCTTCGATGCGTCCTTCCGGTGGGTCTTGTAAAGGAACAGGATCAGGAAGGCGGCAGCGCAGATCAGGCCGACGGGATAAGCGATGGTGGTACCCAGATTCAGGCATTCCTTCGCGTAGAAGAAGTACGTGATGGATACGGCGCTCATAAAGGTGGCCGGGATGACGGTGGCCCAGTAGAATTTACCGTTCTTATACAGATACATGGAAGCGGCCCACAGAGCGATCATGGCCAGCGTCTGGTTGGACCAGCTGAAGTATCTCCATACGATGGTATAATCCAGCTGGCTGATGAAGGCACCGATCAACAGAAGAGGAACGGTCAGCATCAGGCGGTGCTTGTTGTCCTTCTGAGGAATGTGGAACCAGTCGGCCAGTGTCAGACGGGCGCTGCGGAATGCGGTATCGCCGGAAGAAATGGGGCAGGCGATGACGCCGATCATGGCTAAGACAGCGCCAACGGGGCCCAGAAGCGTCTGGCAGATCTCATAGACGACACCACCCTGACCGGCTGCGGCCATGGCTTCCTGCAGACCGCCGGTGGATTCGTAGAAGGCAACGCCGGCAGATGCCCAGACCAGAGCGATGACGCCTTCGGCAACCATGGCTCCATAGAAGACCATATGACCCTGCTTTTCATTGGTGATGCAGCGGGCCATCATGGGGCTCTGCGTTGCGTGGAATCCGGAGATGGCGCCGCAGGCTACCGTGATGAACATGACAGGCCAGATCGGCGTGTTGGACGGATGCAGGTTCTGCAATGTAATTTCGGGGATGGTGTAATCTCCCAGAAGGATACCGCCGCCGACGCCGACAGCCATGATGATCAGGCAGATACCGAAGAACGGATAGATCTTGCCGATGATCTTATCGATGGGCAGCAGCGTGGCCAGGAAGTAGTACACCAGGACGATAACAAGCCAGATCTTGGCGGTCAGGGCTTCCGGTGTCAGCATAGCCAGCAGTCCGGCAGGACCGACGGCGAATACCGTGCCGACCATGACCAACAGGATGACGCTGAAGGCTCTCATTACCTGCTTCATGCCGTTTCCCAGGTAGATACCGGTGATCTCGCTGACGGAAGCGCCGTCGTGACGCATGGAGATCATACCGGTCATAAAATCGTGAACCGCACCGGCGAAGATGGTACCGAAGGTGATCCACAGGAAGACGACGGGACCCCACATGGCTCCCGACAGCGCTCCGTAAATCGGACCTAGGCCGGCGATGTTTAAAAGCTGAATCAGGAAGATTTTCCAGGGTTTCATAGGAACGTAATCCACACCATCGTTGATGCGTGTGGCAGGTGTTTCACGATCATCCGGACCGAAGACTCGTTCGATGACTTTTCCGTAGAGGAAGAAGCCGCCGATCAGAATGACCAGACAAGCAATAAAACTAATCATGATGTACCTCCTTGTTGTTTCGCAATGCCAGATTGTGCTCTTTTCTTTACCGTATCGAATTATAGGACTGATGATCGAAAATGTCAATTTTCTTTCGAATTTTTCTTAAAATAAGCAAGGAGTAAAATGAATGCGAGAAATAACAAAAAATATTAAAATTAAAATAGATTATTGCAGAAATTAAAATTGTAAATGCGGAATTTGCAAAAATAATTACGGAACGAGCAAAAGAACGTGAAAAATCCATGGATGATTGAGTTTGATCGATTTTCTGTACAAATTATTTCACTTATACTGCACTCATAGGTCAAACAGAATTCCGGAGCCCTGAGCTGTGGGCGGTTCGTCTGGCAGAAGGACGGCAGAATGGAGCAGGAGCCGTTTGATCTCGGACGGGCTCCATCCGGGAAACCGGGCACAGATGGCTGCAGAAGTCCGACTGACGAAGGGAGCTGCCATGGAGGTACCCGATTGAGAAACGTAGCCCGTGAGAGTTTTCGCGTCCAGAGACAGGATGTTAACGCCGGGAGCCACCAGGTCCGGCTTGATCAGGCCCTGGGGCGTCGGTCCGCGGCTGGAAAAATCGGCAACCCTGTCTCCGTCGGCGGCTCCTACGGTGACAGCGCTGCGGCAGATTCCTGGAGAACTGATGGTCCTGACCTTCGGCCCGCTGTTGCCGGCGGCGGTGATGACCACCAGTCCATATCGCGTCAGCGCTTCCACACCTCGTACCAGAGGATCGGTGTCGTAGGCTTCTTCCACCGTCACTCCCAGCGACAGGTTGACCACCCGGATGTTGTAGTAGCGGCTGTTGTTTAGGGTCCATTGCATGGCGGCCAGAATGTCGGAGGCATTGCCGTTTCCCTGATGGTCTAACGCCTTGACGGCAACCAGTGCCGGTCCGGTTTTCCGAAGGTGATGCTGGCCGGGATTGGAAACAGAGACCGCTGGTCCACCCAGGCCGCAGAGGATACCGGAGATGTGGGTACCGTGGCCGTCGTCGTCATAGGGTTCCGTTCGATGACCCAACAGGTCGTAAAAGGCGCGGATGCGGTTGGTGGGCGAGACCAGATCGCGATGGGGAGCCACTCCTGTATCGATGACAGATACGGCTACCGGATACGGGCGTCGGTTGCCGATCGTATAGAAGCCGCGGAAGGGGTCGAAAGAGGAATCCACCAAGGGTGGAGTGGAACGGGCCATGGTTCGGATTCGATCCTCTGTAGGCGAAGAATCGGAGCGATGTTCCACCTTGCTGACGGTGGCGTCGTCGGTGATCCACTGTACCATGGGCTCCCGACTGATGTCGGGGATCGTTTCCCTGGAGAGCTCCATGGCCATGGCGTGGATGAAGGGAAGTTCGTATTTGATGGGACCGTAGCGCCGGGTGAGGCACTGACGCACTTCGGCGGCGGGACGGTTATAATATAGGATCACGGGAAAGCGGTTCTGAATTCCGGCGTTTAATTTCGCGTAGAGACGGGGATGAATCTGCATAGAATGTCCTCCATACAATGAAAGTTGATTCATTGTATGCGGAAACGGCGTTTTGGTGAAAGCCGGATTGACTGTGCCGAAGGAATGGGCTATTCTGAAAGCAACAGAACGTTTCGGAAAGGGAGACAGCGGGGAGCCAACAGCCTAAAAAAACAGGGGTGTGGCTCCCCGTTTCGATCCGCAGGCGCCGCAAAGGGCGGCGCGACCGCTTTGCGATCCTTTCAACGCATGGAAGATCCGGGGCGATGAGTCTATACGCAACGCGCACAACATTCTTTGTTCTCTCTGCGCAAAGCCGTCGCACCCCCGCCCAAAATGTGGTATAATGTCTACACCCCGCGATTGGCAAGCCAAGCGAAGCGAAGGC
>JAGATO010000146.1 GCA_017621195.1 Bacillota bacterium
TCCGCACATGACGATCGAAGAAAACCTCTCGGTCGCATATCTGAGGGCGTCCGCAGGAAAGAAAGGCATATTCAGCAGGACAACGAAAAAAGAGAAGGAATTTTTCCGTGAGCAGCTACTGCAGCTGGGCATGGGACTGGAAGACCGCATGACCCAGAAGGTCAGCCTGTTATCCGGCGGCCAGCGTCAGGCCCTGACCCTGTTCATGGCCATTCTGGTCAAGCCCGCCCTTCTCCTTCTTGACGAACACACGGCTGCACTGGACCCGGCCACGGCTCGAAAGGTTCTGGAGCTGACGGATCTGTTCGCTAAAACCGATGACATGTGTACTCTGATGATCACCCACAACATGAGCGATGCTCTGGCCCACGGAAACCGCACCATCCTCATGAACGACGGACGCATCGCCATGGACATCTGCGGGGAAGAACGGGACGCCATGACGGTGGAACGGCTGATCGAAGCCTTCGAGATCAAAAACGACCGAATGCTCCTGAAATAACAAAAAAACGCAGGGAATTCCGCTTCCCCGCGTTTTTTATTGTTCCTTTCGTCCCATCAGCTCCAGCAGTTCCTCTTCGGTCGTCACCGGCGCCCGGCAGACGCCGTCGCGGCAGTAATAATACCGCACGCCTTCTTCCGGGATGGGGTAGTTGACGGTCATGGGAGAGACCCTGGCCAAAGCCAGTTCGTTTTCGCCGTTTTTCACCAGAATCACGCCGTTTTCATCCCGCCGTCGAAGCTCCCGTCTCAGTTCCCACAGGGACTGCTCATCCGATGCACTTTCTCCGGCCTGGACGCAGATCAGCTGCCAGGAAGTATACAGTGCTTCCACCAGAGCCATAAGACCGCTTCCCCTTGCCGTAAGCCACTGGTTCTGTCGCTGCGCCCGTTGAATCCACTCGGTCTTTCCGGTCAGCTGCGCCAACCGGTTCAGTACCAGCGCTACGATGGAATTTCCCGAGGGCATCGCCCCGTCATAAGCCTCCTTCGGACGGCTGATCAGCTGTTCCGCCTCCTGCGAATACATGAAATATCCGCCTCTTTCTTCATCCATAAACAGTTCACAGGCCAACTCCATCAGACGGCTTGCTTCTTCCAGATACTCCGCCGCAGCCGTAACCTCGTACAGCTCCAACAGTCCCCAGGCGCAAAAGCTATAATCGGAAAGCTGGCCGTCGATGGCCCCCTCTCCGTCCTTCCACCGCAGGAACAAACGCCCCCGACGATCCGTCATGTGTTCCTTCAGAAACCGGGCCAGTTCCCTGGCCGCCTGCAGGTACTTTCCCTGACCGGTAGCCCCGTAAGCTAGGGAAAAGGCCGCCAGCGCCATACCGTTCCAGGAAGCCAATACCTTGTCATCCCGGTGGAGACTGCATCGACCTGCGCGGTATTCGTATAGAAGGCGACGATCCTCCTGATCCAATGCCCAGGCTGTGACCGAATCCGGTTCGCCCTCATAGTTCAGTCGGTTCAGTACGTTCTTCCCTTCGAAATTTCCCCGCCGGGAAACGCCGTACAACCGACAGAATGAGGGGCCCCGTTTTTCGCCCAGCACCGAACAGATCTCCTCTTCGGTGAAGACGTAGAACTTTCCCTCTTCCCCGTCGCTGTCCGCGTCCTGCCCACAGGCGAAGCCCCCGCCCTCTAGCCGCAGCTCCCGCAGCATGTAGTCCAGCGTCCGCTCCGCCACCCGGCGATACAGCTCCTCTCCGGTCCGTTTCCATGCTTCTGCATAGGCCATGGCCAACAGGCAATTGTCGTACAGCATCTTCTCAAAGTGAGGCACGAGCCACCGCTCGTCGGTGGAATAGCGGGAAAAACCGCCGCCCAAATGGTCATAGATTCCACCCCGGTACATCCGTTCCAGAGTATGGAGGGCCATCTCCGCCGCCTCGCCGTATGCCGTGCTTTCCATATCCGACGGTGTACCTCCGGCCTTCTGCATCGCTTCTTCTCGATCGGCGAACCGCAGGAGAAACAGCAGCGTATGTCCCATGGGAAACTTAGGCGCTTTGCCGAAGCCGCCCCACACCGGATCGTAGCTCCGTCTCAGCTCCTCTACGGCATGTCGCAGGTACTCCTGTCCCGGTACAGCCTGGTCATCGTTACCCGATGAAGCTCCGTCCTCTTCGCCGGCCCGAATCCATCGGGTCAGCTGTTCTCCCGCCTCTTCGATCCGCTCCCGTTCGTCGTTCCAGAGCCGCTGGATCTCATCGGTCAACTCCATCAGGCCCCACTGACCATACCGGTTGTTCTTCGGCAGGTATGTGGCAGCGAAGAACGGTTTCTTCTCCGGCGTCAGTATGACGTTGAGGGGCCAACCGCCGCTGCCGTTCATCGCCTGACAGGCTTCCATGTACACCGCATCCACGTCGGGCCGTTCCTCCCGGTCCACCTTGACGGAGATGAAGACCTGGTTCATCCGTGCCCCCACCTCCGGATCCTCAAAGGACTCGTGGGCCATGACGTGGCACCAGTGACAGGTGGAATAGCCGATGCTGAGAAACACCGGTTTGTCCTCCCGGACGGCCCGTTCAAAGGCCTCCTGACACCACGGATACCAGTCCACCGCATTTTCCGCATGCTGCAGTAAATACGGGCTTTTTTCGTCGTGCAAATGATTCACATCCACACCTCCCATCCATCGGATTTGCCTCTTTAGCTTCTCCGTCGCCGAGTCCGATTATGTTGGAAATGGCTGTCAGTTCCGCACTGCTGCCATCTACTGAATTGAAGTGACTTCGTAGCCCTGATCCTCCACGGCCTTCTTCAGGTCGCCGTTGGCAATCTCTTCCTTCAGCGTTACGACGGCGGTTCCCTTTTCGTGGCTTACCTCCGCAGCTTCTACGGCATCCAGCGCTTCCAGGCACTTCTTCACTCTGGCCTCGCAGTGGCCACACATCATTCCTGTAATGTTCATTGTTCTTTCCATAGTTTTTACCTCTTTTTCTTTCTTTTTTCTCTTTTGATCGCGGCTGCTGTCGTGCACCCGAAGCAGGTTGAGACGCAGCGCGTTGGTAACGACACAGAAGCTGGACAGGCTCATGGCCGCCGCAGCAAACATGGGATTCAGCTGCCAGCCCAGCACGGGGATCAGCAGGCCTGCCGCCAGGGGGATGCCCACCGCATTGTAGAAGAAGGCCCAGAACAGATTCTGGTGGATGTTCCGCAGTACCGCCCGGGACATGCGCACAGCCGCAACCACGTCAGTCAGCTTGCTGTTCATCAATACCACATCGGCAGCATCGATGGCTACGTCGGTTCCGGCGCCGATAGCGATGCCGATGTGAGCTCTTGTCAGAGCCGGAGCATCGTTGATGCCGTCGCCCACCATGGCCACCTTGCCCTGCGCGCTCAGACGGCGGATCACCTCTTCTTTCCCGGAAGGCAGTACACCCGCCACCACGTCATCCACGCCGACCTGAGTTCCGATAGCTCTGGCCGTCTTCTGGTTGTCTCCCGTCAGCATGACCACGCGGATTCCCATGTTCTGCAGCTCCCGGATAGCCCGGGGACTGTCTTCTTTGATCACGTCGGCCACGGCGATCATGCCGGACAGGGTTCCGTTAGCCGCGAAAAACAGCGGCGTCTTTCCCTGATCCGCCAGTGCTTCCGCAGCCCGGCGCATCTCCTGGGGAATGGTCGTCTTGCTTTCGATGAACTTCATGCTGCCGCCCATCAGTTGGATGCCGTCCAGCCGGCCCACCAGTCCGTTGCCCGGCAGTGCTTCAAATTCGTCCACCGCAGCGGCGTCCGGATTTTGGGAACTGCCGTAGGCCACGATGGCTTTGGCCAGCGGATGCTCGCTCTTCTGTTCCAGGGCATAGGCTTCGGCGATGAGCCGCGCCTCCGTCACACCCTCGGCAGCCATCACGTCGGTTACCGCAGGCTGTCCCATGGTGATGGTTCCTGTCTTATCCAGGGCGACTACGTCCACCTTTCCCGTCTCTTCCAGCGAAACCGCCGTCTTAAACAGGATGCCGTTGCGAGCGCCTACGCCGTTTCCCACCATGATGGCTACCGGCGTGGCCAGTCCCAGAGCACAGGGGCAGCTGATCACCAGTACGGAAATTCCCCGGGCCAGGGCAAAGCCAACGGTCTCACCGGCAATGAGCCAACCCGCCATGGTCACTGCAGCGATGGCGATGACCGCGGGAACGAAAATTCCCGATACCCGATCCGCTACCTTGGCGATGGGAGCCTTGGTAGCCGCCGCATCGCTGACCATGCGGATGATCTGGGCCAGCGTTGTGTCCTCGCCCACCCGCAGGGCCCGGCACCGCAGAAAGCCGGACTGGTTGATGGTAGCGGCAGAAACGCTGTCCCCCGCCTCCTTATCCACGGGGATGCTCTCCCCGGTGAGAGCCGCCTCGTCCACGGCGCTGCTGCCCTCCAAAACGATGCCGTCCACGGGAATGCTTTCGCCGGGACGAACCACGAATTCATCATCCACCTGTACTTCTTCCATGGGCACGGTGATCTCTTCCCCGTTCCGGATCACCGTAGCCGTCTTGGGAGCCAGCTTCATCAGACTCTTCAACGCATCGGTTGTCTTTCCCTTGGAACGGGCCTCCAGCATCTTTCCCACGGTGATCAGCGTCAGGATCATGGCCGCCGATTCGAAGTAAAATTCGTGGAGATAATGGTGGGCACCCATGGTATCCCCCAGGGCCTGCAGCTTCGTCATGGCCATCAGCGCATAGGAGCTGTAGAGAAAGGACGCCGCCGATCCCAGGGCCACCAGCGTATCCATATTGGGTGCGCGGTGAATCAGGGATGTGAAACCGCTGATGAAGAATTTCTGATTGATCACCATGATGAGTCCCGTCAGAACCAGCTGAAATACGCCGATCCCACAGTGGTTCTCCTGCAGAATCTCCGGTACGGGCCAGTCCCACATAACGTGACCCATGGACACGTACATCAGCGGAATCAGCAAAATCAGCGAGGCCACCAGCCGCTTTTTCATCTTCGGCGTTTCGCGATCCGCCAGCGCCTCTTCTTCCGCGACAAACATACCGCCGGAGGTATGGGAACCGCCGGGCCCGGCGGTTGCCCCGGCTCCGTGTCCGCCTCTGGGCGATGCCCCGTAGCCGGCATGGGTGACAGCTTCAATGATCGCGCTGTCAGAGGCCGTTCCCTCTACAGTCATACTGTTGGTCAGCAGACTGACCGTCACCGAGGTGACCCCTTCCACCGCCCGAACCGCTTTTTCCACGTGAGAGCTGCAGGCGGCACAACTCATTCCCGTTACGTTGTATTGTTTCATGATTCTCACCTTCTTTTATATCCTCATTTTCTTTTATTTCATCAGCTTCTGCAGCGTAGCTACCAGTTCTTCCACCGCACCTTCCTTTTCAGCGCGGATGTCTTCCACGACGCAGGTCTCGATGTGGTTCGCCAGTAACACCTTATTGAAGCTGTTCAGGGCGGCACTGACCGCCGCCACCTGATTCAGAATATCCACACAGTAGGCGTCATTTTCCACCATGCCTTTAATCCCTCTCACCTGACCTTCGATCCGGTTCAGCCGATGGATCAGATCCTTGTATTCCTTTTCCGTGCGCTCCTTTTTCCGCTGACAGCAGCAGGCTTTTCCTTCTTCCTTTTTTTCCATATTTTCGTTCATAGCCTGTCCTCATTCTTCGATTCTATGCATTTCCACGGTCTTCGTCCGCTTCGTTTCGCCTTCTACGCCATCGATTATATACCCCCTGGGGGTATATGTCAACCGTCATTTTCCCCGGCCTTTTGAAAAACGAACGGGGAATTGTCGAAATTTTTCGAATCGAATCGTTTTTTATATGGTATAATGATTTCACTCCCCCCAATCTGAGAAAGCACGGTGATTTTCGTGGACTGCCACAATACAAAATTCCCAAACCTCATCTCTACTTCACTCGGCTGGGTGCTGTTCCCGTCGGAGCTGTTTTTTCCTGGAAGTACTGCTGCTGATCCTTCCCGTTCCCTTCGGCGCGGAATACTTCGTATATCGCCAATTCAAGATCTTCTACGATCTGAATACCGTCACCGGCGGGGCGGCCAACGCCCTGACCGAATTCACCGAAGACATCATGCGCATGGTCTTCAGTCCCTCAGGTATGATCGTCCTCGTCTTACTGTTCCTTCCTGCGATCCTGTTTGTACGATGGGGACGAAGCCGCTTCTTCCCGGGAGAGACCACCTGGCCCCATCGGAGAAACGCCGTGCTGGCCGCCCTTGCCGCCTACGGACTGGCTCTCGTCCTGATCGCTTCCCAGCCTGCCTGGACCGCCTGTTACGGGGAGGAATACAGCTTTTCGTCGGCGGTTAACAGCTTCGGGCTGGTGACCGGGCTGCGCCTGGATGGGAAGAACAGTCTGACTCACGGCGCAGACTCCTTTGAAACCATGGTCGCGTAAGAAGAAAGCGAACCGGAGGAGCTGACGGTGAATCCGCAGCCCCAGGTCTACGGCTTTCACACGCTGGATCTGGACTTTCAGGCACTGTCGGAACAGGCCACCGGACAGGTCAGAGAGCTTCACAGCTACGTGGACCGGCAGAATCCTGTCCGAAAGAATCAGTATACCGGTCTCTTTCATGGAAAGAATCTAATCATGATCACCGCTGAGGCCTTTTCGGCGGGGGTCATCGATCCGGAATTGACGCCCACGCTGTACCGCATGGCTACCCGCGGCATCAATTTCACGGACTATTATCAGCCGTCCAGCGCCGGTACCACCGGTGGAGAGTATCAGAACATCTTCGGCTTTTTGCCCGCGTCCGGCGGCAGGTCTCTGAAGAATACCGCCGACCATCTGAACTACTTCACCATGGGAAGTCAGCTGGACCGACTGGGCTACTACGGCAAAGCCTTCCACAACAATCTGTATACCTATTACGATCGTCACAAGACGCACAATAATCTTGGCTATTCCGACGGCTACATGGGTTATGGAAACGGCATGGAACAGTACGTAGAGGACCGCTGGCCCCAGAGCGATCTGGAGATGATCCAGAGAACGCTTCCCACCTATATCGACAATTCTCCCTTCAATATCTACTACATGACCGTCAGCGGCCACAGTAGCTACAACCGCATCGGCAACTACCAGTCCAAAAAGCATTGGGACCGGGTGGCACATCTGGACTGTTCCGACGAGGTCAAGGCCTATCTGGCCGCCAATCTGGAACTGGAGGACGCCATGACCTATCTGATCTCCCAGCTGGAGGACAAAGCCATCGCCGATGATACCGTGATCTGCATCGCCTCGGACCACTTCCCCTACGGTCTGGAGAGCAGCAGTCTGGAGGAGCTCTACGGCTATCCGGTCACCGACAGCTTCCGCCGCGATCACTCCCGGCTGATCCTCTGGTGCGGCAGCCTGGAAGATGAAGATCCCATCGTGGTTGGCGCTCCCACATCCAGCCTGGACATCGTTCCCACCCTGTCCAACCTGATGGGAACGGAGTACGACTCCCGCCTGTTTCCCGGCCGTGACGCCCTGTCCGACGCCGATCCTTTAGTATTCAATCTGGCCTACGACTGGAAGACCGACTTGGGAACCTTCCTGGCTTCCACCGGCAAATTCACCGCTGCGGAAGGCGTTACCGTACCCGAAGGCTACGTCAAGCGCATGCAGAACACCGTCCGAAACAAGGTTCGCTACTGCAAGGGGGGTTCTGGATACGGATTACTTCCGGCTTTTGATGGAACCGGTGAACGGAGACGTATAGGCCACCGTCCGCAGCAGTTTTCTCACAAGATGAAACAAGGGCCTGTGGATTTTTTCCACAGGCCCTTTGGCATGTTCGTTTCTCTATTTATAGCGGTTTTCGTACCGTTTTTCATATTCCTTTTCCCATTGGGCACGCTTCTGGTATTCGTCGTCGAACTGTCGTTTCTGCGCCTGAGCTTCTGCCATGCGCCGCTGACGCTCGGCTCTGCGTTCCTTGCGCTTGCGAATCTGACGCCGCTTCAGCATCACGAAAGCCCAGAACAGGAACA
>JAGATO010000147.1 GCA_017621195.1 Bacillota bacterium
CCGGAATCTACGGCTCCTACGCCAAGTGCCGGGATCTGACCTTCGAAGAAGTGGTAGAGCGCATCAGCGAAGGCCAGGAATACGTCATTCGCTTCCGTTCCAATGGAAATCCGGAAAATCACTTCACCGTTGTAGACGGAATCCGCGGGCCGCTGACCATGCCGGAAAACGATCAGGATGTGGTCATTCTGAAGAAGACCGGAATTCCCACCTATCACTTCGCTCACGTGGTGGACGATCACCTGATGAGAACCACTCACGTGGTTCGCGGCGAAGAATGGCTGTCGTCTCTGCCCATTCACGTGGCTTTGTTCAACGCTCTGGGCTGGGAACTGCCCACGTATTGCCACACTACGGTTCTGATGAAGATGGATGGCGAGACCAAGCGGAAGCTGTCCAAGAGAAAGGATCCGGAGCTGTCCCTGGAATACTACAAGCAGGAAGGATACCATCCGGCTGCTGTGAGAGAATATCTTCTGACCATTCTGAACTCCAACTACGAAGAATGGAGAATCGCCAATCCGGACGCTCCTGCCGAGGAGTTCGTGTTCAGTACAGAAAAGATGAGCAATTCCGGTACGCTGTTCGATCTGGACAAGCTCAATGACATCTGCAAGGATGTTCTGGCGAAGATGACGTCGGAAGAGGTGCTGCGCTACATGTTGAATTGGGCGGAGGAGTATCAGCCGGCCATTGCGGCAACGATGAAGGAAGATCCGGAAAAGATGCTGAAGATTTTCTCCATCGACCGGGGCGGAGAAAAGCCCAGAAAGGACCTGATCTACTGCCGTCAGATCTTCCACTTTATCAGCTACTTCTTCGACGATCACTTCATGATCGAGGCGGATTATCCTGCAGAGGTTTCCATGAAGGATGCCAAGGCCATCCTGGATCGGTACTATCGGGAATACGATTCAGAAGACAGCAACGAAACCTGGTTTGAAAAGGTAAGAATCATGGCTTCTGACATGGGATATGCCCAGAAACCCAAGGACTATAAGAAGAATCCGGACCAGTACAAGGGACATGTGGGCCACGTCAGTAACGTGATCCGTCTGGCCATTACCGGTCGCACCAATTCCCCCGATCTGTGGCTGATCCAGCAGATCATGGGCCCGGTACAGGTGAGAGGAAGAATCGCTCAAGCCTTCCAGGACATCGGTTAAAGCGATGAAAATGAATATTTTAGTAACGCTGGATGCCGGATATCTGGATCCGCTGACCATCATGCTCCGGTCGCTGGTGGATAACCACAGGTGTGAGCTGGACGTATACGTGATGAATTCTGCGCTGACGGAAGAGCACTTAAACCGGGTGCCGCGCGGTGTGGAGGCGTACTGCGAAGCGGAAGCGTCGCGTCGGCTGCGGCTGATCGACGTCAAGGTGGATTCCGGGATGCTGAAGGATGCGCCCATTACCGACCGCTATCCTCAGGAGATGTACTATCGCATCTTCGCCGCCCGGTTTTTACCGGAAAAGCTGGATCGCGTTCTGTATCTGGATCCGGACATGGTGATCATCAATCCGCTGACGCAGCTGTATGAGATGGACATGGGGAATGCATGGTTTGCTGCGGCGTCTCACGTGGGTAAGATTCTGGAACGGATCAACGGCATTCGCCTCCAGGCGGAGGAGCCGGGACCTTACATCAATTCCGGCGTCATGCTGATGAACCTGAAGGAGCTGCGCCTCCATCAGAATGAGCAGCAGGTCTTCGATTATATTCAAAAGAACAGGGACGTTCTGATCCTGCCGGATCAGGATGTCATCAGCGCTCTGTACGGCAGTCGGATCGTGGAGATCGATCACTACCGCTACAACATGACGGAGCGCGTCTTTGCGGCGGAACAGCTGAATCCGGTTCCGTCGGCAGTCAACGAGCAGTGGGTGACCGAACATTCCAGCGTGATTCACTACTGTGGGCGCAACAAACCGTGGAAAGAACGCTATATAGGAAAGCTGGGCATATTCTACTACTGGTACGCCAGGATTCCGAGAACGTAGCGCCTTTGGCGAGGCGCTTCCGCGGCGAATCGATTTCGCGGTGAATCGCTTCCGCGGCGAAGCACTTTTGCAGGGATCTTCTGCCGGAAATCCTTCCCTTCGGGGTGGCTTTCCTGTATAATTCTTTCAAAGCTATGAGTCAGAGGGCGGCCATGATTGCCGCAGCGAAGAGATAACATGAGGTGAAACCAATGAGCTACAAAAAAGAGTTTATCGAATTTATGGTGCGCTCCGGCGTGCTGACCTTCGGCGATTTTGTGACCAAAAGCGGTCGTAATACACCGTACTTTGTCAATACCGGAAATTACAAGACAGGTATGCAGGCGGCGAAGCTGGGCAAGTTCTACGCCAGCTGCATTCAGGACAACATGAAGGCCGGAAAGATCTCTTCCGATGTGAAGGCACTGTTCGGACCGGCGTACAAGGGAATTCCTTTGGCTGTATCCACCTCCATCGCTCTGGCGACGGAATACGGCCTGGATCTGAACTACTGCTTCAACCGTAAGGAGGTCAAGGACCACGGCGAAGGCGGCAAGATGGTAGGCTACAAGCTGCAGGACGGCGATAAGGTGCTGATCACCGAGGACGTGATCACGGCAGGCACGGCGGTCCGCGAAGTTATGCCTCAGCTGAAGGCCGTTGCGGACGTACAGGTGGAAGGCCTGATCATCTCCGTTGACAGAATGGAACGGGGCCAGGGTGACAAGACCGCCATTCAGGAGATCGAAGAGGAATTCGGAATCAAGGCATACCCCATCGTTACCGTTCGCGAAGTCATCGATATGCTGTACAACGTTCCGGTAGACGGAAAGGTCTACATCGATGACGAGATGAAGGCGAAGATGGAAGCCTACATGGAGCAGTACTGCGTGAAATAGCAGAAAAAAACGGAGATCCGGCCCAGTGGCCGGATCTCTTTTCTTGTTCGCCAACGAATTGACAATGTTTGAAAGGATTTTAGGGTTTCAGTGCCGTGACAGGAACCACAAACACCCCATCAGGCCTCTGATAGGCTGCGTTAGCCATACCGCACAGCACACAGAGAACCGCAGGGGGCTTTCCCTTGGGATCGTCTGAAATCTGCTTTTTGATTTCCAGCAAGTTTGCTGCTGCGACATCAATCTGGTTCGCTCCCAGTTTGATTTCGAAGGCGCACCATTGACCATCAGGCAATTCAATCACAGCATCAATTTCATGATTATGATAGTCCTGATAATGGTACAGGTTTGCATCGAAAGATTCTGCATAGATCCGAAGGTCGCGTTCGCAAAGAGCTTCAAATAGAAAGCCAAGCGTTTCCAAATCGCCCATCAGTCCGGCAGGAGTAGCTTTCAGCAAAGCACAGGCCAGCGAAGGGTCGGAGAAATGCCGCTTTTCGGCCTGCTTGATACGGACAGAGGAACGGATACCGGACGAGAACGGAGGCTGATTATCCGTAATAAACAACCGCTTGAAAATATTCAGATAAGCCGACACTGTGTTGGAATCGATATCCTCGTCATCTACGGCTTTTATGTTGTTCATTAAAGTCTTATTGGTAACGGTGGTGCTTTCGTTACGAGCCAGAGAACGCAACAGCAGGCGCATCTTGGAGGTGTCGCGCTTCACACCGTCGATTCGATACACATCATCGTCAATGACAGCGTTGAGGTATTCCATCGGAAGTAACGCTGCTTGTTCGATGGGTAATCCTAAACTGCCAGGCCATCCGCCGCGAATGATCAGTTCGATCATCTTTTTTAGGTCCACTTCGCCAGTGAATACAGGGGCTAACTCGCCGTGACACAGCTTTTTCAAAGAAACCTTTCCACAGGAATCCCCAGATTCATACAGGGACATAGGACGCATTCGCAGCTTGGCAATACGGCCTGCACCGCTGTGAAGAATCCCTTTGTGATTTGGAGTAGCAGAACCAGTCAGGATGAATTGCCCTTTTTCGGCAACCTGATCCACCTTGTACCGCACGGCGTCCCAAATGGGAGGAACTTCCTGCCACTCGTCAATCAGGCGCGGTGTTTCGCCATCCAGTACCAGAGAAGGAGACAATTCGGCCAGTTGACGATTCTGGAAATTATTAGCGGGATCGCCGATGTAGATCTCACTTTTACTGTGATAAGAGGAAGTCCAAGTCTTTCCACACCACTTTGGCCCCTCAATGCAAACGGCGCCAAACGCCGACAGATATTCTTTCACCTTCGCATCAATTACGCGAGGCTTGTAGTTATGCTTATCCATAAACGTTCACCTCAACTATAAGTTGAATCTATTGTAACCTATTCAGTTGAATTTTACAACTGCATTCAGTCAGATTTATGTTTTCTAATCAGTCGAATTTTCAATTTCGAATCAGTCAGTTTTCCAGTTCTGTCGTAGTCAAGAAATGTAGATGTAGCAGTCAAGAAAAGAAGACGCGGAAAACATTTTTTCCAGGCTCTTTTTTCGAAAGTGGACATCAGCCACATTTTTGATTATTTCTTTTTTCAAAAGTAGACACATGGCATAATTTTCAGTCGTTCATTGTGCGAGGAGCCAGTGGCCCAAAAAAACAGGGGTGTGGCTCCCCGCTTTGCTCCGCGGGCGCTGCGCAAGGCAGCGCAACCGCTCTATGTGAATGGAAGCGCGGCGTCAGGCCGCGCTCCACTTCACTCCAAATTATAAATCATGATATACTCTTCGGCGGTTTCATTTACAACGCGAAATCCCAGCCGCTGATACATGCGAAACGCAGGATTCTCCTTCTGGACGGACAGTGAAGCCCGTTTGTAACCTTGATTGTGAATTTTCAGGAGAGTACGTTTCATCAATTCCGTTCCGATGCCATGGTGTCGGTACTCCTTCAGAAGAGAAATAGCAAAGGACGGGGTTTCCTGATCGATATGTCCATAATCGTTCATGATGCGAACCCATGCGGCTCCTACTATGGTTCCATCGCATTCGGCTACATAGCAGATATCTCCCTTATGCGTTCCAAAACCGGCCACATAGACCTGCAGTTCCGGCTGATCGATGATTTCGAAGGGTGGCGGCTCCATTCCATCCGGAACGAAGATGGCTTCATATAAAAAAATGCGTAAGATTTCTATTTCGTTCGACTTCCATGCCCTTATCTTATAATTCATATATCCCCCTAAATTCCCCGCACGGTCGAAATCTACAGCGGGTACAAGACCTTTAATCGGATAGGAAAAAATTCCAAAACAAAAAAGTCTTCCGCGATCCCCGGATTCGGATAGTTCGAGGCAACACAGACCTCCACCTGGCCGATGATGTGGCGGAAGTCCTCGGCACAGCGCCCAAATGCGATGTATTGGCAGGAGCAATACTCCAGCATATCATTTTCATCCGGTTCCAGAGGGGAAAGCTCGAACGGCTTCTCGATATCGATGCCCAAGGAAGAAAGGTACGATGCGACTGCAGGATACGCAGATTTGATCTGCGAGCAATAGTTCTTACAGTAATTGCAGTGACAAAGCGATTCCGAATCCAACACCTCATAGTAATTATGGGTTTTCCTGATGTCTACATTCATTGGTTTTACGCTTCCTTTCACTTGTATTGACGTATCTGGATTAACTCATCATACCATAGGGGCGAAAGAGTTACAATGAATTCGGTACGTGACATGGTCAAGGCTTGCGAATTAGCGGAACGGATCGCGCGGAAAAACAAGCGTCAAAGCTCCCACATCATCGGAGAATCAAGAGCCAGAGTCCGTGAATGACGAACGTGAAGATATTGTGAAGATTGAAAAAGCCATTGACAAGGGGGAAAGGCGGGGATATAATGCATATAAAATTAGTTAGATAAACTAATTAAATTACGGTCAACGGCTTAGTTCACCGCAAATAGCTAAAATTGCGGTCAACGGCCTGCATTGAAACAAACAGCCCCGTGGCCACCTTGAAGTTAGGATTAGGCCTTTTCCAAAACCGTGGAGAAGGGAGAGGAACAAAGGAGGACGAAGAATCATGGATGAATTCGGACAGAAATTAAATGCGCTGCTGGTGGGCATCTATCGCCAGATCAACAAAATCGAAGAAGAATCTCTGAAACAGATCGGTCCCTCCGACCTGTCCATCAGCGAACTTCACCTGCTGGAAGCCGTGGGGAAGGATCGTAAGAATGGCCGTACCATCAGCGACATCGCTCAGGATCAGGATATCACCCTGCCTTCCGTGACGGCTGCCGTCAATAAGCTGGCGAAGAAGGGCTACGTGGAAAAGATCAAGGCGGAGCATGATGGTCGCGTCGTCTACGTCAGACTGACCCGGTTGGGCCGGAAGATGGATGCGGGCCACCGCTATTTTCACGAAAATATGGTGCGAAATGTGTCCATCGATATGGGCGAGGAAGAAAAGCGGATCCTCATCGAAGGCATTAACAATCTGAGCAAATTCCTGTACCGGAAGCTGGACGAAATCGAAGAGACCAATGCAAAAAAAGTGGCGGAAGCCATGGCAAAGGTGGAGACGGAAGCTCCCGGCGATACGGAGTAACCGGACAGGGGAAAAAACGGGAGTTAGAGAAACAGCAAGAAAAATGGAGTACTAAGCATGAGCTTTTCAATCATAGGAACGGGGAGCAAGGCTCCCTCACAAGTCAAGACCAATGATGACCTGGCGCGGATCATGGATACCAGCGACGAGTGGATCCGATCCAAGACGGGAATTCGGGAGCGGCGGATCCTGGGCGAAGAAACCATTACAGATCTGGTGGTAGAATCATCGCTGCTGGCGCTGGAAGATGCCGGAGTGCAGCCCAAGGAGCTGGACCTGATCATCTGCGCCACGGTAACGCCGGACTACATTACGCCGTCCATGGGCTGCGTCCTGCAGCGGCGCATCGGCGCCGTTTGCCCGGCCTTCGATATCAGCGCGGCCTGCGCCGGATTTCTGTACGCCTGGGACATCGCTGACGGCTACTTTGCCAGAAAACTTGACAGCAAGATTCTGGTGGTGGGCGCGGAGGCCGTATCGAAGCTGGTGGACTGGCGCGACCGAACGACTGCCGTCATCTTCGGCGACGGAGCCGGAGCTGTCGTTCTGGGACGAGGCAACGGTCTGAAAGCCATTCGTCTGAATAACAGAGGCGATGAGACGGCGCTATTTGCCAGATACCAGAAGGGAAACTGCCCCATCCGTCGGAGTCAAAACGGCGAAACGGCGGGACATACAACAACGCCCGAAGCCGATGCGGACACATTCCTGCACATGGAAGGCCAGAAGGTGTTTCAGTTCGCCGTGTCATCCATGTGCCGCGACCTGAAGAACATCGCGAAACAAGCCGGGATGGAGTTGGAAGACGTGGACTATGTTCTGCCGCATCAGGCAAACCAGCGCATCATCGACTACGCCATCAGCCGGTTGCCGCTGGCTCCCGAGAAGTATCTGGGAAACATCGCCTACCGGGGGAACACCTCTGCGGCGGCCATTCCCGTGCTGCTGGACGAATTTCGCAGAAAGGGCCAGTTCCGAAAAGGAGACATTCTGGCGTTTACGTCCTTCGGGGCGGGGCTGACCTCGGCAGCGGCCATCCTGGAATGGGATAAGGAAGAGTGAGGCGCGAGACGAAGAGTGAGGCTCGAAACGAAGCGTGAGGCGCGATACGAAGAGTGAGCTGGAAAACGCAGTGACATCGTTGGCGGCGCTGTGGGCAGCTGTGATCGGGAAAGACCGCACAGCCCGCAGAAAGCGATCGCCATGAGATAAAGGGCGGCGGAGGCCGCACACAAATCAGCGGCGTGAGCCGCATACCAAAAGATCGGTGGCGAAGCCGCCGTCAGGAAAAACGGAGGAAACGAACATGAGCACATTTGAAAGAGTAGTGAAGATTTTGGTCGAAGCCAAGGATTGTGACGAAGCCAAGATCAAGATGGAAAGCACCTGGGCTGATCTGGAACTGGATTCCCTGGATACCGTGGAACTGGTCATGAATCTGGAGGACGAATTCGGAATTCAGCTGGAAATGAATGAGAATCTGAAGACCGTAGGCGATGTCGTCGAAGCCATCGACGCACAGCTGGCATAAATCATAAGGAGAAACAACCATGATTAAAACACCGATTTGTGAATTGTTAGGAATTCAATATCCCGTATTCCAGGGCGGTATGGCATGGATCGCTGACGCAGAACTGGCTGCTGCCGTATCCAACGCCGGTGGCTTAGGTATCATCTCCGCCATGAACGCTGACGGAGAATGGCTGCGAAAGGAGATTCAAAAGGCAAAGACGCTGACGGATCGGCCTTTCGGTGTCAACATCATGCTGATGAGCCCTCACGTCGAGGAGGTAGCGAAGATCGTTGTTGAGGAAAAGGTACCTGTGGTCACTACAGGTGCCGGAAATCCCTCCAAGTACATCCCCGGCTGGAAGGAAGCCGGAATCAAAGTCATCCCCGTCGTAGCGTCGACCGGCGTAGCGAAGCTGGTGGAACGCAGCGGGGCAACCGCCGTCATCGCCGAGGGCGGCGAATCCGGCGGTCACGTGGGCGAAATCACCACCATGGCTCTGGTTCCTCAGGTCTGCGATGCGGTGAAGATTCCCGTCATTGCAGCGGGAGGCATCGGTGACGGACGCGGCATTGCCGCTGCCTTCATGCTGGGCGCCATCGGCGTCCAGATGGGAACGCGGTTCCTGGTGGCGAAGGAATGCAACGTCCACGAGGTCTACAAGAAAAAGATTCTGCAGGCAAAGGACATCGATACCATGACCACCGGAAAGCGCCTGGGTCATCCCGTCCGTGCGCTGAAAACCCCCTTTGCCAGAGAATTTCTGAAAATGGAATACAACAGCAATGTAACCGATCAGGAGCTGGAAGCCTTCGGTGCCGGATCCCTGCGGGCTGCTGCTGTGCTGGGCGATGAGAAGAAGGGCAGCTTTATGTCCGGACAGATCGCAGGTCTGGTCAAGAAGGAACAGACGGCACAGGAGATCATCGAAGAGATCTTCACCGAAGCGGAAGAGATCCTGGGCGAAGCCGACCTCTGTATCATCAAGTAGGAGGAGCCGCAGATGGGAAAGATTGCATTTGTATTTTCCGGTCAGGGATCCCAGTATCCCGGCATGGGAAAGACCATCCGGGAAGCGTCGGAAGTGGCGAAAGCCGTCTTTCGTGTCAGCGAAGACAAGCGCCCCGGAACGACAGCTCAGTGCTTTGAAGGAACGAAGGAAGAACTGGCTCTCACCGTAAACACCCAGCCCTGCCTCTACACCGTGGATCTGGCCATCGCCGAAGCGGTAAAGGAAAGCGGCATCGTGCCCGATGCCGTGGCCGGATTCTCTCTGGGAGAAGTGGCGGCACTGACCTTCAGCGGCGTCATGAGCCGGGAGGAAGGGTTCGAGCTGGTGATACAGCGGGGTCGTCTGATGAACGATGCTGCTCAGGCCAATCCCGGCGCCATGGCCGCCGTCATGCGGCTGACGCCGGAGCAGGTCACGGACCTGGCAGGCGAGTTCGACGTCTGGCCGGTGAACTATAACAGCCCGCTGCAGACGGTGGTTGCCGGAACGGAGAACAGGATGCCTGACTTTTTGGCGGCGGTGAAGGCGCAGAAGGGCATGGCCGTTCCTCTGAAGGTCAGCGGAGCCTTCCACAGTCCCTGCATGGCTCCGGCCTCCGAAGGACTGAAGGAAGCGCTGAAGAGCGTAACGTACGACCGCGGCTGGTGTCCGGTGTATGCTAACGCCACAGCGAAGCCGTATCCCCAGGACCCAAAGGAGGCCAAGGAGCTGACGGCTCTCCAGGTCAAATCACCGGTGCAGTGGCAGAAGACCATCGAGACTATGGTGGAAGAAGGTTTTACCACCTTCATCGAGGTGGGCGCCGGAAAGACGCTGACCGGATTGATCCAGAAAATTGCGCCGCAGGTAACGGCGATTCACATAGAAAACGCAGAAGACTTAGAGAAGGAAGAACTCCATGAGCTTAGAAAATAAAATCGCTCTCATTACGGGAGCCTCCCGGGGCATCGGCAGGGCCATCGCGCTGGTCATGGCCCGACAGGGAGCCGATATCGCTGTGATCTACAGCGGAAATCAGCAGGCGGCAGAAGAAACGGTGCAGGAGATCCGAGCACTGGGACGCCGGGCGGAGCACTTTCGCTGCAACGTGGCCGACTTTTCGGAAACGGCTGCCACGGTGAAGGAAGTGACGAAGCAGTTCGGCACCATCGATATTCTGGTCAATAACGCCGGAATCACCCGGGACGGTCTGATCCTGATGATGAAAGAACAGGATTTCGACGACGTCATCGCCACCAATCTGAAGGGAGCGTTCAACATGACGCGCCACGTCAGCGGCGTCATGCTGCGTAAAAAGGCCGGACGCATCATTAACATCAGCTCTGTGTCCGGTATGATGGGAAATGGCGGTCAGGCCAATTATGCGGCGGCCAAGGCCGGTTTGATCGGACTGACCAAGACCACCGCCAAGGAGCTGGCTTCGAGAAACATCACCTGCAACGCCATCGCTCCCGGCTTTGTAGAGACCGACATGGCAAAGAAGCTGGGCGAGGAAACGCTGGCTTCCGCTGCAAAAGCCATCCCTCTGGGACGGCTGGGAAAGCCGGAGGACATCGCCAATACCGCAGTGTTCCTGGCCAGCGACAGTGCCGCCTACATCACCGGCGAGGTGATCAAGGTGGACGGCGGATTATACATTTGAGAAGGCGACGCAGAGGCGTCGGGGGAGGACGTTATGTTTGAATGGAACGGAAGGGGACTTTCCATCGGTGACCTTCATGTCACCGCTCCCATCGTGCAGGGCGGCATGGGTGTCGGGATTTCCGGATACCGACTGGCGGCAGCCGTCGCCAACGAAGGCGGCATCGGCGTTATCTCTGCCGTAGGATTGGGGTATATGGGAAAAACGCTGGAGGACGAAGGCTTGAAGGCTCTGGCGAAAGCCGGAACAGAGGTGAGAAATATCACAGCCATGCGTCAGGAGGTCCGCAGGGCCAGAGCGCTGACCAGGGGCGTCATCGGCGTCAACATCATGGTAGCGATTACGGAATTCATGGAAATGGCAAAGGCCGCCGTGGAAGAAGGAGTGGACGTGATCTTCGCCGGAGCGGGATTGCCGCTGAATCTTCCGAAGGTACTGACGGAAGGCAGCCACACCAAGCTGGTACCCATCGTATCTTCGGCTAAGGCGGCGAAGCTGATCGCCAAACGGTGGATGACCACCTACGGCTATGCGCCGGACGGTTTCGTGCTGGAAGGCCCCAAGGCCGGCGGCCATCTGGGCTTTTCGAGAGAACAGATCGACGACCCTGACTATCAGCTGGAAGCGCTGGTGGGACCGGTGGTGGAAGAAGCGCGGCGCATCGGAGAAGAAGCGGGAAAGACCATTCCCGTCATCGCCGGAGGCGGCATATTCACCGGAGAGGACATTGCGGATATGCTGGATCGCGGAGCGTCCGGCGTGCAGATGGCCACCCGGTTTGTGGCCACGGAGGAATGCGACGCTGACACGGCGTTCAAACAGGCCTACGTGGACTGTAAGAAAGAGGACATCGGGATCATCACCAGTCCCGTGGGTCTGCCGGGCCGCGCCCTGATCAACTCCTTTTTGAAGGAAGCGAAGGAAGGGCTGCGTCATCCCAAAAACTGTCCGCGCCACTGCATCACCACCTGCAAGGGGATGGAAGCGCCGTACTGCATTTCGTCGGCGCTGATCAACGCCTGTTTCGGCAAGCTGAACAGCGGATTCGCTTTCATCGGAGCCAACGGCTACCGGGTGGATCGGATCATCACGGTTCACGAGCTGTTTGAAGAGCTGGGCGAGGGATTCCGTAGGGCACAGGCCGCAAAGAACGGTCAGGCCGTTCTGTAAAGGAGGAAAATCACAATGAAACGAGTCGTAGTCACAGGACTGGGAGCCGTGACTCCCGTGGGAAACGATGTGGAAACGTTCTGGAACAACGTCACATCCGGCGTCTGCGGGATCGGTCCCATCACCAGATTCGATACCACCGATTACAAAGTAAAGATCGCGGCGGAAGTGAAGGAGTTCGATCCGCTGCTCTACATGGATAAAAGCGAAGCCAGAAAGGAAGACCTGTTCAGCCAGTACGCGGTAGCTGCCACGTCTCAGGCCATGGAGGACAGCGGTCTGTGCGCTTCCGACGATGAGCGGGAAGGAAACATCGATTCGGAGCGGCTGGGCGTCTACATCGGTTCGGGAACCGGCGGTATGACCACCTTCCTGACGGAGAGCGACAAGCTGCATAACAGCGGTCCCCGACGCATCTCTCCCTTCTTCATTCCCATGATGATCGGCAATATGGCCACGGGCAACGTGGCCATCCGGTTCCACGCGCAGGGCCCCACCCTGCCGGTGGTCACCGCCTGTGCCACCTCCACCAACGCCATCGGGGAGGCGTTCCGCGCTATCAAGCACGGTTACGCCGACGCCATCATCGCCGGAGGAACGGAGGCTACCATCGTAACGCTGGCGGTTGCCGGATTTACCAACTGCATGGCCCTGACTCAGAGGAACGATCCTGCATCGGCTTCCATTCCCTTCGACAAGAGGCGTGACGGCTTCGTCATGGGCGAAGGAGCGGCGATTCTGGTGTTGGAAGAATACGAACACGCCGTTGCCCGGGGAGCGAAGATCTACGCAGAGCTGGTCGGTTACGGAAACACCTGCGACGCTCATCACATGACGGCGCCCCATCCGGAAGGAAAGTGCGCCGCCCGGGCCATCCGTCAGGCGATGGAAGAGGCCAATGCATGGGACGTGGAGGGACAGGCCATCTACCTGAACGCCCACGGAACCAGTACGCCTCTGAACGACAAGGGTGAAACGAAGGCCATCAAGACGGCGCTGGGAGAGGAGAAGGCGTATCAGATTCACGTCAGCTCCACCAAGTCCATGACGGGTCACATGCTGGGAGCAGCCGGTGCAGTGGAAGCTCTGGCTACGGTACTGGCGCTGAAAAACGGCGTCGTTCCGCCCACCATCGGCTACGAAGAGCCGGATCCGGAGTGCGATCTGGACATCACGCCCAACGTGAAGGTGGAAGCGGAGTTGGAGCTGGGTCTGTCCACGTCCCTGGGCTTCGGCGGCCACAACGGCTGCCTGGCATTCCGGCGGATCTGAGGCCGAAGCAAACCGAAATTGGAGGAACAGCAGTTCATGAATACGGAAAAAATCAGAGAATTGGTGGAAATCCTGGAGGGCTCCTCCCTGAACTTCATGGAGGTATCGGAAGGGGATTTTCACCTGAAGCTGGGAAAGACC
>JAGATO010000148.1 GCA_017621195.1 Bacillota bacterium
GCCGACGACAGGAGCGCCCAGGGCGCGGTTGCCGCCCTGAAGAAAGCGAGGGCCGGGCGACTGACCTTTCTGCCGGTGAAGAGCATTCGCGGCGGAAGAGCCCATCAGGCCCAGGCGCTGGCTAACATGGAAGGATATCGGGGACTGGCGGTGGACTGCGTGTCCTTCGACGGCCGTTACCAGAACGTGATGGAATATCTGCTGGGCCGCGTGGTCATCGTGGATCGCTTGGACAATGCGGTGCGCATGTCCAAACAGTCGTCGTCGGGCCTGCGGTTCGTGACGCTGGAGGGTGAAGTGATCAACGCCAGCGGCGCCATTACCGGCGGTATGTATAAGACCAATACCACCAATCTCCTGTCCCGGAGGGCGGAGATTCAGCAGCTGGCGGAAGAATTGGAAGGGATGGAACGAAAGAAGACCGACGATACGGAGCGGATGGAGAAGCTTCGGACGGAGGCGCGCCATCTGGATGACCAGCTGTCGGCTCTGGAACAGCAGTACCGCAGCGGTCAACTGGAACTGCTGGAACAGGAAAAGCAGCTGCAGATCCTGACGTCTCAGATGAACGACCTGGAAAACAGCGGAGAAAAGAGAGAAAAGGAACTGTCCTCACTGAGGGAGGAAGAAGCGGCCGCGCAGAAGATGATCTCCGATCTGAAGGAGCGTCTGGCGGATCAGACCAGAAGGAGTACGGAGGCCGAAGGCCTGTTGGCTCAGTGGATTCCCCAGCTGGAACAGGAGCGAGAACAGGCAGAGTATCTGACCGAAGAGGTGACCAATCGCCGCATGGAGCTGAACACCGTTCAGAACCAGAGAAACAACGTTACCGATACGGTACGCCGTCTGGCTTCTTCCGTGGAGGATCTGAAGGCTCAGGAAGAGGACAGGCTTCAGCAGATCCGGAATCTGGACCGGGAGAAAGAACAGCTCATGTCCGGTGACGGCGGGCTTTTGAAAGCACAGGAGGCTCTCCGTCGTGAAAAGGAAGAAGCGCAGCTGCGTCTGATTCAGGTCCAGGAGGAGAAGAACCGGATCGCCGGAGAACTGGAACAGAGAGAACAGCAGACGTCGGAAATGGAACAGCAGCTGTTTTCTCAACAGCAGAAGAAGTACGACGTGGAGGTCAAGCTGGCCCGTAACGAAACGCAGATCACCGGCTGGAAGGACAAGCTGTGGGAGGATTTTGAAATCTCCTACATCCAGGCCATGGAGTTTGAAAGCGCTGATTTCGTCATGTCTCAGGCCCAGAAGGAGAGTCGCGAGATTCGCGGAAAGATCAAGGCTCTGGGCGATGTGAACGTGGGTGCCATCAAGGAATACGAGACTACGAAGGAGCGATACGAATTCCTGACGGAACAGAGAAACGACCTTCTGGAGGCCATGAATTCCCTGAAGACCATCATCGACGATATGGATAAGACCATTCGCCAGAACTTCAAGGAGAGCTTCGATCAGATCATGGTCAACTTTGAAGAGACGTTCCAACAGCTGTTCGGCGGTGGTACGGCCCAGCTTCGTCTGGAGGACGAGGCCCATCCTCTGGAATCCGGCATCGAGATCGTGGCGCAGCCTCCGGGGAAGAAGCTGCAGAACATCAACCTGATGTCCGGCGGCGAGAAGACTATGACGGCCATTGCCCTGATGTTTGCCGTATTGAAGGCAAAGCCTACGCCGTTCTGTATCCTGGACGAGGTGGAGGCAGCGTTGGACGAAGCCAATATCGATCGGTTTGCCAGATACCTGAAGAATTTCCACGACATCCAGTTCGCGCTGGTCACTCATCAGAAGGCGACCATGGAATATGCGGACGTGCTGTACGGCGTTACCATGCCGGAGCAGGGCATTTCTAAAGTACTGTCCCTGCGCATGGGCGACGATTTTGAATTATAAAGGAGAAGAACATGGCCTTGGGAGTAAAGAAGTCCTTCTTCGGAAGGATGAAGGAAAAGGTGGAAGATGTCATCTTCATGCGTCCTTCCATCGACGAGGATATGATTGATGATCTGGAAGAGGTTCTGATCACTTCGGACATCGGCATGGAGACTACCATGAAGATCACGGAGCAGCTTCGCTCCGATATCAAGAGCAAGCGCATTACTGATCCGGAAGGGGTCAAGGCACAGATCCGTTCCATCGTGGAACAGCTGATCGACAAGGGCGATGCCCAGAAGCTGTCGGATGAGACGCCGCTGATCATCCTGATGATCGGCGTCAATGGCGTGGGAAAGACCACCAGCATTGCGAAGATCGCTCACAAGTGCCAGAAGCAGGGGAAGACGGTACTTCTGGCGGCGGCCGATACGTTCCGCGCTGCGGCAGCGGAGCAGCTGCAGGTCTGGGGAGAACGGCTGGACGTAGGTGTGATCCGCCACAGAGAGGGAGCCGATCCCTCCGCCGTCATCTTCGATGCCATTCACGCAGCCAAGGCCCGTGGGATCGACGTTTTGATCTGCGATACGGCAGGCCGCCTTCACAACAAGAAGAACCTGATGACCGAACTGGAAAAGATGTACAAGGTCATCGAACGGGAGTGGCCGGAGGCTGCCCGGGAGACTCTATTGGTTTTGGATGCGGCTACAGGAAAAAACGCTGTCTCCCAGGCTAAGGAGTTCGGTGATATCGCTCCGCTGACCGGTATCGTTTTAACCAAGCTGGACGGAACGGCCAAGGGCGGTATCGTGATTACCATCGCCGACGAGTTCGATCTTCCGGTGAAATTCATCGGTGTGGGCGAGGGCATGGAGGACCTGAAAGAGTTCGACGCAGCCGAGTTTGCCGGAGGTTTGTTCGAATAAACGGTTGACGAAATCTTTCGAAACGAGTATTATTTTATATAGAATGTGTTCATTGTCTGCTGCTGCAGATGGAAATAACAAACAGGAGGCACGAAATGAAAGTTACGAAATTAGATGGAAATTATTATGTCAAGGTCTATACAAAAGAAGATGAAGAAGCTTATCTGGAAATGAGAGGAAGCAAGGCCATCAAACATACCGAAGGCTTTGAGGCGCTCAGATACCAGCCCATGCAGGAGGAGACCGGTGTTCTGCTTGTGGTGGAAAAGGATGGCGCTAACGAAATCCCCGTAGGATTTGCCGTCGTACAGTGTCTGGATGATCCGGAATACCAGAAGGTGGTTTCCCGTTACTTCGGAATTCCTCTCAACTGCAAGTACTTCGTATCTGACTTCGTCGTCACCCGAGGCTATCGCAGAAGCGGCATCGGCAGACTGTTCGCGCAGTACATGGTAGAAAACTACTGCCAGAACGAAAGCCTGATGATGAACCCCAACGAAAATGACAGCCTGTACTGGAACTCCGTCGGCATCACCTACGTAGGTACCGATAAGAAGCACGGCATGAGAATCAACTAATTCGGCGGCCGTCCAGGATCAGAAATAAAAATGTATGCAATCAAAAAGAGACTTTTTCAAGTCTCTTTTTTGATTACCGTTATTTCTACTGGAGCCATTCCGGCATCTCGTTAGAATCGCCACTGTCGGTATCCCCACCTTCGGTAGAGCCGCCACCTTCGGTGGTTTCACCTCCAGGCAGAACGCCTTCGCCGGTTCCGCCATCGGGCAGAACGCCTTCGCCGTCGCCTTCCGAGGGCTGAGGAACGAAGGTATGATCCACTTCAGCTTCCGGATCCACCGGGTAGGATGCGGTATCCACGTTGTGCAGGTTGCAGTAGTAGATGGGAGCATCGTACTGGGAATCCGCCAGATCCTTGGTGGGACCGCCGGGACGGTTGATCAGGACCTTGGTGGAATGGTTGGGACACCAGGGAGTGGCCAGATAGCCGCTGGTTTCGCAGACGTCCACCTGGACGTGAACGTCGTCGATCTCGATGGGAACCGTGCCTTCCAGGAAGTATTCGGTTCGAACGGTGGAGCCTCGGGGATCCAGAGCGGACAGCTCCGACGGCAGTTTACCGGACTTAGTATCGATCTCCGCGGTTACAACGCTGGAGTCCATGGTGAAGGAGCCGCGGGACAGTCCGGTGTGTACCTGGTTCATGACCAGCTGCCATACGCGGGTGGCGGAGGCGGAGCCCTCGTCCAGTTCCAGATTGACGTCATTTCCGATCCATACGGCGGCGGAGTAGTAGGGGGTAAAGCCTACGAACCAGGCGTCGTAGTTATCGGTGGTGGTACCGGTTTTGCCGGCAACCGGCTGACCGGTGATGGCGGCCCGCTTTGCCAGACCGTCGGTGACGGTGGAGCGGAGGATATCCGTCATGATGGAAGCCGTTCCGGCGCTCATGGCCTGATGGGTCTCGGGCGTCTTTTCCAGCAGGATGGTACCTTTTTTATCGGTGACCTTGGTGTAGCAGATGGGTTCGGTATAGATACCGCCGTTGGCGAAAGAGCCGTAGGCCGCGGCCATTTCCAGAGGAGATACGCCGTTGGTCATACCGCCCAGAGCCAGTGCGGAAGCGTTCAGGTCATTGGTGGAACCGCTTTCCACGATGGAGGTGATGCCCAGCTTCTTGGCGAAGTCCAGACTGGCCTGAATGCCGATGTCCACGAAGACCTTGACAGCGTTTACGTTGACCGACTGTTCCACGGAGGTACGCAGAGTGTACAGACCGCGGAAGCCCTCGTACCAGTTCTTCGGCCACTGTCTCCCTTCGAATTCCATGGGAGCATCATCGATGACGCTGGCTGCGGTCCACTTCTTGCTTTCGATGGCAGGACCGTAGACGCCGATGGGCTTGAAGGAAGAACCGGGCTGACGAGTGCTGGTAGCTCTGTTATACAGAAGCTTTCCGGTGGTGGAACGACCGCCCACCATGGCTTTGATCTGTCCGGTGTGATAGTCTAAAATGACCATGGCCGACTGGGGCTGCATGACTTCCTGCTTCAGCGAATAGTATTCAGAGCTGATGGACAGATTGGTTCCGTTGTCCTGGAAGACATTGGGATGATCTTCGAAGAACTTGGCGCTGATGATCAGGTTTCCGTCTTCGTCCTTCGTCTTGTAGTCGGCGCCGATGGAAATGACGCCGCCGGAAATGCTGTAGAACTGGCCGTCCTTCTGGGTGTACAGGCTCTTGAATTCCACGCTGACATCGGTCTTGTCCTGAACCTTGGTGTTGTAGAAATTCATGCGCTTTCCCTTGAAGATGGTCAGGCTTCCGTCGCTGTTCTTCTGGTATTCAGCGGCCGAGAGGATGAAGTTTCCGTCGGCGTCGAAATAATTGTCCTTGTTGTACAGCAGAACGTTTCCGTTGGCGTTGAGGATGTTTCCGCTGCCGTCCTTCTTCAGGCTGGATTTGCGTACCTCGGGGAAATTGGACGCCTTGGCAAAGACGTCTTCCGCCTTTTGCTGGATGGAGACGTCCACGGTGCTGTAGATCCGAAGTCCCTTGGTGTACAGCATGTCTCGGGCTTCCGTGCTGGTCATGTTATACTCTTCCATCAGGTCGCTGACCACCTGGTTGATGGTGTAGTCAGTGAAATAGGAAGAGATGCTCTGGGTTCCGGCGTTGGTAGTTCCGGGATTCATGGACTGGCGCATGTCATAGGCGATGGCTTCGTCGTATTCTGCCTGAGTGATCTTTTCCTGTTCCAGCATGAATTTCAGAACCAGCTTCTGGCGATCTTTAAAGGTATCGTTGTACCAGATGGTCCAGTTGTCATCCCGCTTTACGATGTCCAGAGAGTCCGGATCCTCGATGTTTTCGTTGGAATCGCCTTTCAGGAGCGCGTACTTCGTCGGGCTCTTGGGAATGGAGGCCAAAGCGGCGCATTCTGCCAGATTCAGCTCCGACACGTCCTTGGAGAAGTAGGCCTGGGAAGCAGCCTGAACGCCCCAGGAGCCGTAACCCAGATTGATGGTGTTCAGATAGGCTTCGATGATCTGTTCCTTGGTCATTTCTTTTTCCATCTGCAGCGCGTACCAGGCCTCCTGGATCTTTCGGCCCATAGCGCGGTCGGCAGACAAGTACAGGTTTCTGGCCAGCTGCTGGGTCAGGGTAGAGGTAC